>JBBDQU010000021.1 GCA_040905865.1 Alphaproteobacteria bacterium | reverse complement strand
ACTACAAGGGCTTCCCCAAATTCGCAAGTGCTGTTGATGTTTTTCAGTTCATTGCTTTTTCCTGTTCTGTTCCGTTTCAAGTCGCGCTGCTTGCATCGTGCGAGAAGGTGAAGGACTGCTAAACTACAAACGGTCATGTTGGGCATACACCCGGACCCTGATGAAAGACGCGCGCCGGGACCTCAATCGTTAGTCGGGTTCTACTGCTCCCCAGTAAATTGATCAGGCTCTCCCGGCGCGGGTCCAACCCGCTTCACATCAACGCTGCAGTGCATCGGTGATTCTTTAGTCGCCGCCCGGCGGCGCGTATATTCCTTTCAGTTTTCTTTTCTTTGGCAGACGGTTTTGGTTTTCACTCTTTGATCAACTCCAGTTTGAAATCTTCCCCATACTTCAACACCGCCCACGCCAGCCGCGCGTTCTTCGCCGCGATGGCGATCACTGCGCGCCAGTAGCCGCGCCTCTCCTGCAATGATCTGGCCCAGCGGCTGAAACGATCCTGCTTGTCGCCCAGACTGTTGAGCACCGCCCGTGCGCCCATCACGAGCAAGCTGCGCAGGTAGTTATCCCCGGCCTTGGTGATCCGCCCCAGCCGCGCCTTGCCGCCGCTGCTGTGTTGTCCCGGCACCAGTCCGATCCACGCGGCCACCTGGCGTCCGCTGCTAAAGTCATGGCCGCCGCCGATGCTGGCCAGCAATGCGCTGGCGGTGACCGGGCCGATGCCGGGGAGCCGCATCAACCTCTTGCTGCGCGCGTCGTCGCGGGCGGCTTTGGCGATGGCGCGGTCGTACTCTTCGATGCGCTTGTCGAGTTCGTCGGCATGCGCCAGCAAATCGCCCACGCACAGGTTGGCGTAGCCCGGCAGGTCTTCCAGGTGTGCGCCGATCTCGCGGCGCAGGCAGGTGACTTTCTGCGGCAGGACGATGCCAAATTCGGTTATCAGGCCGCGCAGGCGGTTGTAGCTGGCGGTGCGCTCTTCGACGAATCCCTGCCGGGTGCGATGCAGACACAGAATGATCTGCTGGTGTTCTTCCTTGACCGGGACGAAAAGCATGTTGGGGCGCGTGACGGCCTCGCAGATGGCGGCAGCGTCCGCCGCATCGTTCTTGCCGCGCCTGCCGGTCATGCGGTAGGGCGCGACGAACTTCGGCGCCATCAGTTTGACGGTGTGGCCGTACTGCCTGAACTGCCGCGCCCAGTGGTGTGCGCCGGAGCAGGCTTCCATGCCGATCAGGCACGGCGGCAAGTTGGCGATCAGCGACAGCAATTCCGCGCGCGGCACTTTCGGCTTGACCAGCACCGGCTTGCCGCTATCATTGACGCCGTGCACGGCAAATACGTTCTTGGCGAGATCGATTCCTACGGTGATAATGTTCATGGACTTCCCCTTTCGCGGTGTTGATGAAATGACCAAACTCCATCATGGCACTTGTTGCCGTTCGCGGCTTCCGCCGCTACCTCGGGACGGGGAAGTCCCTTTCATTCGTTAGGC
>JBBDQU010000020.1 GCA_040905865.1 Alphaproteobacteria bacterium | reverse complement strand
GAGAATCACGCCAACGGAAACACGTAAACAGCGTTAACCTGAGTTCGGGGCCCTGCCGATGCGCCGGTGATGCTGCCGGACGGGCGGATCGCCAGCGACGCCGCGTACCGGCAGCAGGGCGACGATCTTGTCCTGGCCGCGCCCGACGGCAGGACAGTCGTCGTCGAGGGCTATTTCCGGCTCGACCCGCCGCCCGACCTGCTGACGCCGGAAGGCGGCCGGCTGACCCCGGCCATGGTCGATTCCTTCACCCCACCGGAAGCCGCAGGCCAGTACGCCCAGGCCGGGCAACTCGCCCAGAACGCCGAACCCATCGGCCAGGTCACCGATCTCACGGGCCAGGTCTTCGCGGTGCGCGCCGACGGCACGCGGGTGCGGCTTTCCGCCGGCGACCCGGTGTTCCAGGGCGATGTAATCGAAACCGCCGCCGGCGGCGCGGTCAACATGATCTTCGTGGACGACACGACCTTCGCCCTGGGCGCGGATGCGCGCCTGGCGCTGGACGAGATGGTCTACAACCCGGCGACCCAGACCGGGTCGTCGTCGTTTTCGGTGCTGAAGGGCGTCTTCGTCTTCGTCAGCGGCCAGATCGCCCACACCGACAATACCCAGATGACGGTGACGACGCCGGTCGCCACCATCGGCATCCGCGGCACCAAGGTCGCGGGCGACGTGCGCCCGGCCGGCGAGGAAAGCAAATTCACGGTCATCGACGGCGAGATCGCGATCTCCACCCAGGGCGGCGTGGTGGTGATGAACCAGGCCAACGCGACCACGGTCATCACCAATTTCCTGGCCCCGCCGAGCCCGCCGGTGGTGTATACGACGGACCAGTTGAACAGCGCCTATAACTCGGTCAGCGGCGTCTCCAATTACACCAGCGGTTCGAACAACAGCGGACAGAACAATACGCCCGGCGAAAATGGCGAGGAGCCCTCGGACGACTCAACGGAAGCCGGTGGCGAGGATGGCGGCGAGGACGGTGATAGCGGAGAAGGCGGCGATGGCGGCGGCGGAGGAGAAGCGCCGGTTGAGGTTGCCGTCGTGGTGCCGGCACCGGTAGCGCCGCCGGCGGAAGTCCCGCTCGTACCAGTCCTGCCGCCAATTGTCCTACCGACCATCATACCCGCCGCACCGCCACCGCCGCCGCCGCCACCGCCACCGCCGCCACCACCGCCGCCGCCACCGGACCCGAATCCGGTGTTCAACTTCAGCGCCAGTTCAACGCCCGTCACCTTCACCGGCGGCGACGGCAACAACATCATCATCGGCAGCAATTTCGACGATGTCCTGAACGGCGGTGGGGGCAACGACATCCTGACAGGCGGCGCCGGGAACGATGTGGTTTCCGGCGGCGTCGGGAACGATATCCTGATCGCGGGATCGGGCGGAGGCAACGATTCGTATGACGGCGGCGCCGACTTCGATACGCTCCTCTACACCAGCACATCGCTCGGCATCACAGTTTCCGTGTCAAGTACCCCGAAGTCCGGATCGGCCACGGGCCTGGAAATCTACAGCGACAGCTTTCAGAATATCGAAGCCATCACCGGCGGTGCCGGCGCTGACAGCTTCGTCGTCGGCAGCGTCGGCGGCATGTTCTTTAGTGGCGGCTCGGGGAACGATTCGCTTTCCTATGCGCCCGTCACATCGGCGCTCACCGTCGATCTGGGCGCGGGAACCGTATCAAGCGGCACGCTCTCCGGCCTCGTCACCGACACGTTTTCCGCTTTCGAGGCCTTTACCGGCGGTTCCGCCGATGACGCGATTCGCGGTTCCGGCGGCAACGACTTCCTCAATGGCGGCGGCGGCAACGACACGATTTTCGGCAGCGGCGGCAATGACCAGATCGATGGCGGCAGCGGCGTCAACACCCTGATCTATGACGCAATTTCCGGTGTCCAGGTCGACTTCGAAGCCGGCACCGTATCCGGCGCCGACTTCATCGACACATTCAGCAATATCGCTTCCGCCTTCGTGACCAATGGCGTTGTTAACTTCAGCACCAGCAATTTTTCCGGGACAGGCACTCTTACCATACAGTCCGCCTCGACGCTCATAGCGCACGGATCCGCGACCATCGCAACCGACATCACCAATGCCGGCGTCATTCAGATTGAAGCCGGTGCGACACTGGATATCGGCGACATCGGCGCCACCGGGCATGTTTTCCAGAACACCGGAACACTCGTGGTCGATGGGGACCTGACACTGACCGATACGGCCGCCACGCTGGCCGCCGGCACGAACCTGCAAATAGCCTCCGGGTCACGAATCGACCTGATCGAGGAGACCGACCTCGCGCTCGATACAGATTTCACCCTGCTGGCGGGGCGGATCATCGGCCTTGGCACGGGCGCCGGACCGGCGGCACTGACCGGCGCGGGAACGCTCACCAACCAGGGCAATATCGAATTTTCCGGCGGCATCCTGGGCATCGACACGATCAATGCGGCCAATATCACCACGACGGACGGCAAATACACAGTTGACGGAACGCTCACCCTGAACGATTTGGGTACCATCGACCTTTCCGGCAGCAAGTTACTTGCCGGCGCCGGAACCTATCTCAGCCTCGGCACCCTGACATTGAACGGTGACATTGTCGCGGCCAGCTTCGTGCAGCAGGCTGGCGACCTCGACATAGTCGGCAACGTTACCGTGGACGGGGTGCTGCAACTCGGCGCCGCCGCATCGATTTCCTATGGCGTCGACGTTCTGGGTGGAGTCGGCACGCTGGTCAACCAGAACGATTTCGACATTTTCAGCCGCGACATCGATGTCCTCCATGTCGTCAATGAAGGACGTATTGGTTTCGGCGATGTGACCCTCACCGGGTCCGAGATCATCAACACCGTGACGGGAACATTTGAGGTCGGACTGGACGGCGGCGGCGCCATCGACATGGAGGTCGGCGAAACGGCAACGAATGCCGGGCTTATCGATATCCTGAGCTTCAGTAATTTCGACTTCCTGGACGGCGTGCTGGAGAATTCCGGCGTCATCAATATCGGCGACGGCGGTGAACTCGCCATTCTGGGCGGCACATTGTCGTTACTGGATGGCGGCACGCTCACCGGATCCGGTTCGGTAACCCTGGCCTCCGAGCTCAATATCGGCGCCGGCGTCGATTTCCTGCTGGGCAGCGGCGGTCCGTCGATTGAGCTCACCAATGGCGACATTGCCGGTGGCGGGACCATCACAAACGACAGCAGCCTCGCTTTTTTGAGCAGCGGCCTGATCAGCGTCGCGACGTTTACGAATACCGGCGACATGACGTTCAATGCCGGCACTTACACCATTGGCTCGGGCGCCGGTTTCACCAATGAAGTCGGCGGCACGATGCTGCTGAATGGCGATAACGGAGTCGCCTTCGTCGACCTGGCCACGGACATTACAAACCTTGGCCTGATTGCGGTAAACACAAACAACTCATCCGCAACCGGTGTCCTTCGCTTCGACGGGCAGACGCTGACGAATGCCGGCACGATTCAGATCGACGGCGTTGCCGGAGCCGCACCGAACATGTTCGGCAATATCGTCAATACCGGTCTGCTCGATATCAACAATTTTTTCTTCCAGACCGGATTCGGAGACATATCGAATACCGGCACAATCGATATCAGCGACGCAAGCCGCCTGTCTTTTGGCCAAGGCTCCGGGACGACAAATTTCCTGACGAATGAAGCCGCAGGCACGATAACCCTGAACAATTCCGGCAGCTTTGTCGTGGAATTGGACAACCGGATTATCAATAACGGCGTCCTGGACTTTGGCGGCGGCGAACTGCTGATCACCTCGGGCGGCACGTTTACGCAGAATCTGGACCTCGCCCTGACGACGGCGGGCGCGAAAATCGATGTCGGTTTCGGCGGCACCGGCGGCACTCTGGATGGTGCCGGTACGCTGACGCTGGGCGCCGGGACAACGCTGGGCGTTAATGCGAGCGGGAATGTCGCGCTGGACATCGTCAATTCCGGTGTGATCGATAGTTCCGACGGGCAGCTCAACTTCGATGGAACTGTCTTCAATCAGACGGGGGGCGCCATCGATCTCGCGGGCAGTGCGACTTTGACCGGCGCCGGGAGCATCGTCAACCAGAGCGCGTCTGATATTACACTGCAGGACGACACAATCGACCTGACCTTCGTGCAGAGCAGCGCCGCCAACGGTACCGCCACCCTTGGCGGCGTATTGGATATCGGCGGCGCGCTTGTGTTTAAAAGCGGCGCCCAGATCGACCTCGATACGTTTGGCGGCGTCATCACGACCGGTACCGGTACGATCGACAACGGCACGACGCTGCAACTGACCAGCGACCAGATCGGCATCGGGCATTTCATCAATCGCGGTTTCGTCCAGCTGAATTTCAACGGCACGATCACGACCGATACCTTCGACAATGTGACCGGCGCGACCCTGCGCGCGGAGGACATCCCGAACCGTATCGAGATGACCAATAACGGCACCTTCACCAATGACGGCCTGATCCAGATCAATGGCTTCCATACATTGACCTTCGAGGGCGGCGTGCTCGCCAATGCCGGCCAGATCGATATCGGGCCGGGCGACAACGGTACCCTCGATGTCATCGGCGGTACCCTGTCGATGCGGAACGGCGGTTCGCTGACCGTCGGCGGCGGGATCGGACATGCGGTCAATATCGATACGGAATTCAACATCGCGGCCGACGTCAATTACGTCCATGACGATACCGAGGTTGCGTTCAATCTGAATGGCGGCACGATCACCGGGCCGGGCACGCTGACGAACCAGTCGGAAATCAATTTCAACGACGGCGCCGGTCTGGCCCTGGAATTCACCAATACCGGCGACATAACGCTGGCCGGCGCCGGCACCAACACGTTCAATATCGCGGACGCCAGCGAGAACCTGGTTGGCGGCGTCATGACCATCAGTTCCGCCGCCACCTTCGACATGGGCGGCGCCGGTGTCTTTACCAATAACGGCAATTTCATCCTCAATACCTTCGAGCTTATTACCGTGCAGGAAGGCGAGTTCCTGAACGATACCAGCGGCACGCTGTCCGGTTTTGGCACCATCTCCCTCGGTACGAACGGCACATTCACGCAGAACGGCACCGACAACACCGGCGCGTCACCAGGCGAGATCACCATCGGCGGCAACGTCACGCGCGGCGATTCCTCGCACATGATCACCGAACTGGCGGGCCTCGCGCCCGCGACGGAATTCGACGTCTACAACGTCACCGGAATCATGGATCTGGCCGGCACGATGACGGTGGAACAGATCGACGATTTCGCCGTCGATATCGGCGACAGCTTCGCGGTCGTCAGTGCCGGGCAGTTGAATGGCAGTTTCCATGAAATCAACGGCCTGGATGTCGGCGGCGGCGTTGTCATCGACGCCGACCAATCGGCGACCGGCATCACCCTGACCGGCGTTGCGGTAACGCATCAGGGCGATGGCGGCGACAATACCCTGACCGGCGGCGGCGGCAATGACGTTTTTTCGGCCGGCGACGGCAACGATACCATCGTGAGCAATGGCGGCGATGACCTGATGCATGGCGGCGATGGCGACGATCTCTTCATTGTCCGGGACACCAGCTTCGGCCGGGTCGATGGCGGCAACGGGTTCGATCTCATCACCTTCGACGGCGCCGGTGAAAGTTTCGACCTGACCGCGCTGCGCGGCGACCAGTTCAGCAGTATCGAAGCGCTCGATCTCACCGGCTCGGGCGATAATGCACTGTTACTGGATTCCCGCATCGCATTTGCCGCAACCAGCGGTATAAATGCCGAAACCGGCACGTCGCACAGCCTGATCATCGAGGGCGACGCCGGGGACTCCGTTAATTTCCAGGACAGCTGGAACAACACGGGCAGCGTGACCATCGGCGACAACGGCTATTCGGTCTACCAGAGCGTCTCGCATGACGCACAGGTCTACGTGGACAACAGTGTCACCATCAACGCCGAGGCGGCCTGACCGGCGTAACGGCCGGTGCGGGAAGGCTGGGATGATGTGAGCGACTGCGGCATTGGCACCTTCGGACCGCCGGCGATTACCGGGTCGCTGCAGCCCCTCTTTGACGCCGCCGTCATCATACCGACCGTCCTGCGCGACACCCTGCCCCGCGCTGTTCGTTCCGTCTTTACCCAGGATTGGCCCGGCCGCATTCAGATCCTGATCGGCGTCGATGTCGCCCGCGGGGACAGGGATATCCTGCGCCAGCTTTCTGCGGAATGCCCGGATCGCATGGCGATCACGATCTTCGATCCCGGTTATTCGACGGCCCAGGTCCATGGCGGGATTTACCACAACGCCTATAGCGGCTCGCTCCGCACGGTTTTGAGCTACGCCGCGAACAGCCGCCACCTGGCCTATCTCGACGATGACAACTGGTGGGCGCCGCATCACATTTCGGACCTGCTGCAGGCGGTCGAAGGCTTTGACTGGGCCTTCACCTACCGCTGGTTCGTCGATCAGGGAACACAGGAGGTTCTGTGTGCCGATGATTTCGAATCCATTGGACCGGCGCGCGGCATTTATGCCGAAAAACTGGGCGGGTTTGTCGATTCGAACTGCCTGCTGATCGACAAGACGCGCTGCCACTTTGTCCTGCCGCAATGGTCGATCCCGCTGCTCCGCGATGGCAGCGGCGAAGACCGGAACGTCTTCAATGCCTTGAAAAACCAGCATTCTACCGCATGGACGAAACGCCCCAGCGTATATTACGTCATCAATCCCGATTCCGGCGCACAGCCTGTACGGGACAAAATGCTGGCCCGGCGCGGCCTGAAGGTTTCGGTCCCGCAAAAGGGGCAGGCTGCGCCCTTCGCACACCGGAACGCGAAGATCAACGAGTACCTGTTGTCCAATCTGACCCGAAAACTGCATCTCGGCGCCGGCGGCAACATCCTCCCCGGATGGCTCAACACGGATATCGCGCCGGTTTCCGGGGCGGTTATGGCGCTGGACATGACCCGTCCCTTCCCCTTCGACGATTCCAGTTTCGATTATATCGCCGGTGAACATGTCATCGAGCACATGACCCTGCCCGAAGGGCTCCGCATGCTGCAGGAATGTCATCGTATCTTGAAAATCGGCGGAAAAATCCGCCTGTCGACGCCCGATATCCGCCGCCTTCTGGCGCTTTATACGGCCGAACCCAGCGCATTGCAGAAACGCTACGTGGACTGGATAAACCGCGCCTTTATCGGTCACTCAACGGGTTACAATCCAACTCTCATCCTCAACAACCTGTTCTACAACTGGGGCCACCGGTTCATTTACGACCAGAACGTGCTTGCCGCCGTCCTGACCCAGGTCGGGTTTACGGATCTGGCGGCCTGCCCTGTCGGCGAAAGCTCCGATCCGCACCTAGCGGGTATTGAAAAACATGGTGAAACCGTGGGACAACCGGAACTCAACGCCTATGAATCCATGGTGATCGAGGCAATGAAACCTTAACCGGACGTTAACCACCCGCCGGGCAGTATGATACAGGAGGGTGTGGTTTTATGCCGATTTTGCATGGAATCATGTTAACCTTCTTTCGCAGGGGAAGAATCGACAACGTGGGCACCGATGGTTGCAACTGCCAATTTCCGTGACGGCAACGAAAAGTCTGGCCTGTCGGAGCGCATTGGCGACCTCGGCCGCAGAATCGGCGGCGGATTCTCCCGCCGCGGCAGTCGTGGTCCGTGGTGGAAACTGAAAGCGTCCACGATTATTGCCCTGGCGGTTCTCGCCCTCGGCATAGAAGGGCGGCATCTGGATTTCGAGTGGGTCGAGTGGGTCCGGGTGAAGACCTTTGACGTTTATCAGAAACTGCAGCCCAGGCCCGAACAGGCCCTCCCCGTCGGCATTATCGATCTCGACGAAAAAAGTCTGTTCGAAATCGGTCAATGGCCGTGGCCCCGGACGATCATTGCCGACCTGCTGAACAGGCTGGCCGATGCGGGCGCCGCCGGTATCGCCTTCGATATGGTGTTCCCGGAGCACGACCGGACCTCGCCCGCGCTGATCGCCAATTCCATTCGGGGTATCGACAATCAGACTGTTTCGAAACTGAAATCGCTGCCCAGCAACGACGACGTCCTCGCGGCCGCGATGCGGCGCCTCCCGACCGTTGTCGGCCAGGTGGGCCTCAACAACCCGTTACCGGACGGCAAGCTGCCGCCGACGTTCAAGTCGGTCATCAAGGGGGTTGTCGGCGTCGGCGACGGATTTCCATACGCCTTTATCGCGCCCAATTATACGGCCTTCATGGGCAACGTTCCGGAGCTTGAAAAAGCCGCCAGCGGGCACGGCATCTTCTCGGTGGGCGAGGAACCGGACGGCGTGGTGCGTCGCGTCCCCCTCATTTCGCGCGTCGGCGAGGAAATCCGGCCGGCGCTGTCCATCGAGTTGTTGCGCGTCGCCCTGGGGGGCTCCGGCGTCTTTGTCCGCCGCGATCCGGCGGGGATTTCGGATATCATCATCCAGCGCATCGGCCAGCCGGGATACAGCATTCCGACGGACCGGAACGGGCGCATCTGGGTCCATTTTTCGAAACCCGCCCCGTACAACACCAGGAATAACGAAGGCCGTCTGTATATTTCCGCCTCCGATGTCATAAACGGCAAAGTGCCCAGGGAGCGGCTGGCCGGAAAGCTGTTCATCCTTGGCACATCCTCCGTCGGGCTGCTCGATATCCGGGCGACGCCGATCGCGCCCCGGCTGCCCGGGGTGGAAGTCCACGCAAACATCCTGGAAAACATCATCGGCGCGACCAATGCCCGTGTCCAGAAGCAGGACGAAATCGTCCAGGCGGGACTGGCCGAAGCCAAGGAGCGCGGGCTGGATGAGAAGTCGCCCGAATACCAGGCGCTGGCCGCGAAGATAAACAATGAGAAACTGGAGGTCGTCGATTTCGATTTTTACCTGAAGTACCCCTATTTCGCGGACGCCGTCGAAATTTCGATGATCCTGTTCGCTGGTCTCTTCATGATCATCTTCATCCCGCGGCTGGGCCCGATGCTGACCCTCGCCGGAGTCTCCGTGGCGGGCGCCGCCCTTCTGGGCGGCAGCTGGTATCTGTATTCGGAACACCTCACGCTGATCGACGTGACCTATCCCGGCGTTGTCACCATGGCGCTGTATTCGGTGCTGACCTTCGCCAACTACACCCGAGAGGCCGCCGAGAAGAAACAGGTGCGCGGCGCCTTCGCGCAATACCTCTCCCCGGCCCTGGTCGAACAGCTTG
>JBBDQU010000019.1 GCA_040905865.1 Alphaproteobacteria bacterium | reverse complement strand
GTACTCAAAAGGAAAACCCCGCCGGAAATCCGACGGGGTTTGTCAGCGGTCTGGGGGGAGGTTTCGGCCTCCCCTTTTTTTATGCCTGTCGCACTTGTGCCTGCCGCGCCCTGGCCGGTATGCCGCAGCGCCAGCGGCGCTACCGCTTGCCGCGACGGCAGGCGCAACGTTAATGTGACTCATCCATAGCCATCGTATCGTCTGTTATTTTTTGCGCAATCGCGCCACGTTCGGGAGGAACAGCATGAGCAAGGCCCTTGACGGCATCCGCATCATCGACATGACCCATAATCAGGCAGGGCCGGCCTGCTGCCAGATTTTGGCCTGGCTCGGCGCCGACGTCATAAAGCTGGAACCGCCCCAGGGCGGCGACGTCGCCCGCGTCGTGCAGCGCGACATTCCGGACCAGGACAGCCTGTTCTTCCTGGTGTTCAACGCGAACAAGCGCAGCATCACGCTGAATCTGAAGTCGGACGAGGGCAAGGAGCTTTTCCGCAAGCTGCTGGCGGAATCCGATGTACTGGTGGAAAACTATTCGCCGGGCGCGCTGAAGCGCATGGGATTCGGTTTCGACGTGCTGCAGGAACTCAATCCGCGGCTGATCTACGCCACGGTCAAGGGCTTCGGCACATACGGCCCCTACAGCCATTTCAAGAGCTTCGAACCCATCGCGCAGGCAATGGGCGGCGCCATGAGCATCACCGGCCATCCGGGCGGACCGCCGACCTATAACTGGGCGGCAATCGGCGATTCCGGCACCGGCATGCATCTCGCCATCGGTATCCTGGCGGCGCTGCAGCAGCGCCACACGACGGGCAAGGGGCAGGAAGTCGAGGTATCCATGCAGGATGCGGTCGCGAACCTCAACCGCGTCGCGATCCGCGACCACCAGCGCTTCAACAAACCCAAGGAGCGCACCGGCAACCAGCTTGGCAATACGGTGCCGGGCACGACCTACCCCACGGCGCCGGGCGGCCCCAATGATTACGTCTTCGTGTTCGTGCAGCCGCAGATGTGGGAATCCTTCCTGGGCGCGATCGACCGGCCGGACCTGAAGGACGATCCCAAATTCGCCACGGGCGAGGCGCGTTGGAATAATCGCGACGAAATGAACGCCATCGTCGAGAAGTGGACCCGGACCAAGACCAAATACGAGGTCATGAAGCTGCTGGGCGATGCTGGCGTCCCCTCCGGCGCGGTGCAGGATACCGGCGAACTTCTCAATGACAAGCATCTCAAGGCGCGCGAGATGGTGGTCGATATCGATTTCCCCGGCCGCGGCAAATATCACACACTGGGCTGCCCGATCAAACTGTCGGATACCCACGCCGATATCGTTCGCCCGCCGCTGCTGGGCGAGCACACGGACGAAATCCTGGAGACGATCTGCAAGGTCGACCCCCAGCAACTGGCCCGGCTGCACGAGGAAAAGATAGTATGATACGCGGCGACGTACGCTGAATCGAAGTTCGTCACCGGACGTTTGCATACCGTTAACGGCGACACCCATTAGGCGTTAAGTTGCAAGAGGGAATATTTTTCCTTGCCGCCGGGCT
>JBBDQU010000018.1 GCA_040905865.1 Alphaproteobacteria bacterium | reverse complement strand
GTACTCAAAAGGAAAACCCCGCCGGAAATCCGACGGGGTTTGTCAGCGGTCTGAACCGCGCTTCGGCGCGGTTTTTTGTTGCCCCGGCGGCGGCGCGCGGGCGCTATACTGCGCCCTGGGCAGCAGGGAGTACCGCCATGGAAATGCCGAAGCCGGATGGCGCGGTCATCGCCCGGCGACATGAAATCGCGACAGCGCTGCGCGGGATTGTGCCGGGCGAAGGCGTGATCGTCGACGAGGAGGCGCTGCGCCCCTACGAATCCGACGGGCTGACCGCGTATCGCACCCTGCCGCTGATCGTCGTCCTGCCGGAAAACACCGGACAGGTCAGCCGGGTGTTGCGCTACTGCCACGAAAACGGCGTCAAGGTGGTGCCGCGCGGCGCCGGGACCTCGCTGTCGGGCGGCGCGCTGCCGCTGGCGGACGGCATCGTCCTCGGCCTCGGCAGGTTCAACAGGATCCTGGAAATAGATTACGGCAACCGCTGCGCCGTGGTGCAGCCGGGCGTGACCAATCTGGGCATTACCGACGCGGTGCGGGCCGACGGCTTCTACTACGCGCCCGACCCGTCCAGCCAGATCGCCTGTTCCATCGGCGGCAACGTCGCGGAAAATTCCGGCGGTGTGCACTGCCTGAAATACGGGCTGACCACGAACAACGTGCTCGGCCTCGAATTCGTCACCGTCGACGGCGAAATCCTGCGCATCGGCGGCAGGCATCTCGATTCCGGCGGCTACGACATGCTGGGGCTGATGACGGGGTCGGAAGGATTGCTGGGCGTTGTCACCGAGGTCACGGTGCGGCTGCTGCGCGCGCCCGAAACCGCGCGCGCCCTGCTGGTCGGGTTCCCGTCAAACGAGGCGGCGGGCGAATGCGTCGCCGGGGTCATCGGCGCGGGGATCATTCCCGGCGGCATGGAGATGATGGACCGGCCCGCCATCGCGGCGGCGGAGGCCTTCGTGGAAGCCGGGTATCCGCTCGATGTCGAGGCCCTGCTGATCGTCGAACTGGACGGGCCCGAAAGCGAGGTCGCCTACCTGATCGGCGAGGTCGAACGGATCGCGCGGGACAAGGGCGCGGTGTCGATCCGGATTTCCACCAGCGAGGCGGAGCGGCAGAATTTCTGGGCCGGGCGCAAGGCGGCTTTCCCCGCCATCGGCCGGATTTCGCCGGATTACTACTGCATGGACGGCACCATCCCGCGCAACCAGCTGCCGCGCGTGCTGACCCGCATGGCGGAACTGTCCGACCAATTCGGCCTGCGCGTCGCCAATGTCTTCCATGCTGGCGACGGCAACCTGCATCCGCTGATCCTCTACGACGCCAACGAGCCGGGCGAACTGGAGCGGGCGGAGGAATTCGGCGCCGAAATCCTCAGGCTCTGTGTCGAGGTCGGCGGGGTGCTGACCGGCGAGCACGGCGTCGGGGTCGAAAAGCGCGACCTGATGGGCACGATGTTCACCGAGGACGACCTGAACCAGCAGCAGCGGGTCAAATGCGCCTTCGACCCGAATTCGCTGCTCAACCCGGGCAAGGTCTTCCCGCAGTTGCATCGCTGCGCCGAACTGGGCCGGGTCCATATCAGCCGGGGGCAGGTGCGCTTCCCGGATATTCCAAGGTTCTAGCAGACGCATGGCAACCATCCTCAGACCCGAAAACGCCGCCCAGGTGTGCGACGCCGTCGCCTGGGCCGTCAGCGAGGAAACCCCGTTCGAGGTGATCGGCGGCGGCTCCAAGCGCGCCATCGGGCGGCCGGGCAATGCCTCGCATACGCTGGACCTGTCGGCGCTGCGCGGGATCACGCTGTACGAGCCGGAGGAACTGGTGCTCTCCGCCGGGCCCGGCACGCCGATGGCGGAAATCGGCGCGGCGCTGGCCGAACGGCGGCAGGAACTCGCCTTCGAACCGCCGGATTACGGGCCGCTGCTCGGGCTCGAAGAGGGGGCGGGGACGCTGGGCGGCGTCATCGCGGCGAACCTGGCCGGGCCGCGCCGGATAAAATCCGGCGCCGCACGCGACCATTTCCTGGGGTTCGCGGCCGTGAACGGTCGGGGCCAGGCGTTCAAGTCCGGCGGCCGGGTGGTCAAGAACGTGACCGGCTACGACCTGTGCAAGGTGATGGCGGGATCCTGGGGCACGCTGGGCGCGATGACCCAGGTGACGGTAAAGGTGCTGCCGGCGGCGGCGAAGCTGCGCACCGTGCTGGTCTTCGGCTGCGACGGCGCGCAGGCCACGGCGGCGATGACCCTGGCGCTGAATTCGCCCCATGACGTGTCGGCGGCGGCCTGGCTGCCGGAGGAAATCGCGGCGCAGTCCGGCACCGGCTATGTGCGCGATGCGGGCGGTTCGGTGACCGCGATCCGCATCGAGGGGCCGGGTCCGTCGGTCGAATATCGCTGCGACGCGCTGCGCGGGCTGTTGGGCGGGTTCGGCCAGACCGAGGAACTGCACGGCCGAAATTCGGCGAACTTCTGGCGCGAGGTGCGCGACGTGCGCTGTTTCGCCGGCGGCGGCGACCCGCGCGTGGTGTGGAAGATTTCGGCGCCGCCGCAATCGGGCGCGGCGCTGGCCGGGGAATTATGCGATGCTCTGGAAGGAGAGGCCTTCCTCGACTGGGGCGGCGGGCTGGTCTGGCTGGCGACGCCGGCCGCCGATGGCGGGCATGAAGCGGTTCGGGCGGCGGTCGCGCAATGCGGCGGGCATGCCACGGTGATCCGCGCGCCGGCGGAACTGCGCGCGGCGATCCCGGTGTTCCAGCCGCCGGACCCGGGCCTTGCCCGGCTCAGCCGGCGGCTGAAGGAAAGCTTCGATCCGCGTCGGGTGCTCAATCCGGGCCGGATACAGGCGGGGGACTGACGACACATGCAGACAAGGTTTTCCCTGGCCCAGCTTGCCGACCCGGATATCGCGGTGGCCAACGGCATCCTGCGCAGCTGCGTGCATTGCGGCTTCTGCACCGCGACCTGTCCGACCTATGTGCTGCGCGGGGACGAACTGGACAGCCCGCGCGGGCGGATTTACCTGATCAAGGAAATGCTGGAAGGCGGCAGGGACGCAACGGAACGGGTCGTCCGCCATGTCGACCGCTGCCTGTCCTGCCTGTCCTGCATGACGACCTGTCCCAGCGGGGTGCATTACATGCACCTGGTCGACCATGCCCGCGCCCACATCCAGAAGACGTTCGAACGGCCTTTCCCGGAACGGATGCTGCGCTCGCTGCTGAAGATCGTCCTGCCGAACCCGAACCTGTTCCGCCTCGCGCTGATGGGCGCGTGGTTCGCGCGGCCCTTCGCAAATCTGGCGCCGGGGCGGCTGAAGGCGCTGCTTCGCATGGCGCCGGCGCATATCCCGTCGCCCTCGCCGATGGACAGGCCGCAGGTGTTTCCCGCGCAGGGAAAGCGGCGCGGGCGGGTCGCGCTGATGACCGGCTGCGCGCAGAAGGTGCTGAACCCGGCGATCAACGAGGCGACGATCCGCCTGCTGACCCGGCGCGGGGTCGAGGTCGTGGTCGCCCGCGGCGCCGGATGCTGCGGGGCGCTGACCCATCACATGGGGGAGGCGGAGGACAGCCATGCCCGCGCGGCGCGGAATATCCGCGCCTGGATCGCGGAGGCGGATGGCGCGGGGCTGGATGCGGTCATCGTCAACGCCTCCGGCTGCGGTACGACGCTGAAGGATTACGGCTTCATGCTGCGCGAGGATTCGGCGCTGGCGGAAGACGCCGCACGCGTTTCCGCGCTGACAAAGGATATTACCGAATATCTGGCCGAGGTCGGGCTGGGCGAGATCGTGGCCCCTTCCGGCCTGGCCGTGGCCTATCATTCCGCCTGTTCGCTGCAGCACGGGCAGAAGATTACGGCGCTGCCCGGAAAACTGCTGGGCGCGGCCGGGTTCGATGTGCGCGCGGTGCCCGAAGGGCATCTGTGCTGCGGCTCGGCGGGAACCTATAACCTGCTGCAGCCGGAACTGGCGGGACAGTTGCGCGACCGCAAGCTGGCCAATATCGCGCGCACCGGCGCTTCCATTGTGGCCGCCGGGAATATCGGCTGCATGGCGCAGATCGCCGGCGGCGCGGATATCCCGGTCGTCCATACGGTCGAACTGCTGGACTGGGCGACGGGCGGGCCGATGCCGGACGCGCTGGAGGGGCGGCTGTAATGCGCGGCGCGGCGTTGTTCGCATTGCTGCTGCTCACGGCCTGCGGCAGTCCCGACGAAACCCGGCTGTGGGCGCCGGGCGAGGCGGTTGTCCTGCCGCCGCCGACGGTCGTGCCCGAACCGCCGCCATTGACGGCGCCTCCGCCAGTCAAGCCGCTGCCCCCTCCGCCGCTTCCGTTGCAGCGGCCGTCACGGCCTTATTACGAGCCGCCCGACCATGAACCCTCCGTCCAGTCGCGCGGCAGGCTGACCGACAGCGAGGCGCGGGCGCTGCGCGGCGTCCGGCAGTCGATCGATTCCTCGATCAACGAACTGGAGCGCCGCGCGCGGTTCGGCGACACCACGGCGGCGGAAGACCGGGAACTCCGCACCCTGAAGGCGCGGCAGCGCGATGTGCTGCGCCGGCTGCGCGGCAGCTGATTTCCCTGATTCCCCGGCTAGATCAGATCGTGGTTTGTTGGAATCGCCTATGGCGATCCAACAATCACGTGGATCTGATCTATCTTATTGAAAATATAGCACTTTCACAGGATTGAATAGAACCTGTTGTGGTTCTGTTCAATCCTGATGTGCTCTATTCCAGCGTGCGCAGGAATTTGGTGCGGTCGCTCGCGGCCTTCATCAGGAAGCTGAGATCCGACCCGCCGAGGATCATGCGGATGCCCTTGGCGCAATACCGTTTGACGAGTTCCTCGTCATAAATTCCGCCCATTGCGGCGGTGATGCCGTGTTTTTTCGCCGCGCCGCAGACCGCGTCATAGGCATGTTCGATCTTCGGGTTGGTGTAGTCGCCGGGCACGCCCATTTCATTGGACAGGTCGTTGGTGCCGATCAGCAGCACATCGACCCCCTCGACGGCGGCGATGGCGTCGATATCGTCCACGGCCTTCGGCGATTCGACCATGACCACGACCATCGTCTGTTCGTTCACGACCTCCTGGTGCTTCACATTGCCCAGCGCGGTGAAGCTGACCTGGGGCACCGTGCCGCCATAGGAGCGGTGGCCGATGGGCGGGTATTTGCTGTTGTCGACCGCCTGCCGCGCTTCCGCCACGGATTCCACATGCGGGACGACGATGCCCATGGCGCCGGTATCGAGAATGCGCGAGGCATGGAAGTGCTGCGGGCCCGGCACGCGAACGAAGGGCGTGACCCCGGCATGCAGCCCGGCCATGCAGATCTGCGACGCGGTATCGAGGTCCAGCGAACTGTGCTCCATGTCGACGAACAGCCAGTCATAGCCGCAGGTCCTGGCGATGGTCGCGATATCCACGTGGCGCGCCTGGCGCAGCCCGATGCCGAGCGCGAGCCCGCCGGCGGCGAGTTTTTCCTTGGTGTGGTTCTTCAGGATAGTCATTGGTTGGTCCCCCTGGATAAGGCAGGCGGGCCGGGGTAAGCCGGCCCGCCGCCGGGTCGTTATCTTCTAGTTATGGCCGAGACTGCGCAGGAATTTGCTGCGCGCCTTTGCGCCCGCCATCATGAAGCCGAAATCCGCGCCGGCGCTCAGGAAGCGCATGCCCATATCGACGTATTTCTTCGTCAGTTCCTCATCGCCGACGCCGCCCAGCCCGGCGAACTTGCCGTGTTTCTGGGCCGCCGCGATGGCCTTGCCGACGGCGGCGACGACGTCGGGATGGCCGAACTGGCCGTGCAGCCCCATTTCCGCCGCCAGATCGTTGCAGCCGACATGCAGCATGTCTACCCCGTCCAGCGCCGCGATGGCATCGGCATTCGCGATGCCTTCCGGCGTCTCCAGCATGATGATCAGCAGCGTGTTCTCGTTGGAGATCGTGCCGATCTCCGATACGGGCAGGGCCTCGAAACCGAGCTGCGGCAGCGGCCCGCCGAAAGAGCGGTGACCGACCGGCGGGAACTTGCACTGGCTGACCGCGCGTTTGGCTTCCTCCACCGTACTGACATGGGGAATGATGACGCCCATGGCGCCGTTGTCGAGGATCCGGGCGGCATGAAAATGTTCATGGCCTGGGACCCGGACCAGCGGGGTGATTCCCGCATCCAGCGCGGACACGCACATCTGCGCCGCGGTTTCCAGGTCCATGGCGCCGTGTTCCATGTCGATGAACAGATGGTCGTAATCGCAGGCCTTGGCGATCCTGACGACGTCCGGCCCGTACAGGCGGCGGACCTGGAACCCCAGCGATGTCTTGCCCTGTTTCAGGCGTTCCTTGGCGTGATTGGGTGTTATTGTCATTCTGATTTCCCTCTATTATCGCGCGATTATCGTGCGCGATGTGTTTTTGTTGCCCGCATGGCGGGACAGGCTAGCGGGTGAAAGCGTCGCCGCCAACTGTTACGATGGACCGGCAGGCATATTCGGTTTGACTCGGCCGTTGCGAGGGCGTGTCATTCCCCTGCTGAATACCAATCGCGAGGAGCCGCTCATGCTGAAACCCGTGAAAGTGGATCTTTCGGAACTCTATATTCCGGTGAAGCGGCGCAATGAAATCGACGCGGACAGGGTCGCGGCGCTGGCCGAGGAAATCCTGGAGGAGGGCCAGAAGGTGCCGATCCAGGTCCGGCGCGACAAGAAGCGGACCTTCGTCGTGGTCAACGGTGCGCACCGGATCGAGGCGGTCCGGTTGCTGGGCGAGGCGGAAATCGACGCCTTTATCGTCGGCGAGGGAAAATTCTGACGATGCGTTTCAGCTGATTTGCCGGGCCATGAACCAGGCCATTCCCGCCGCGAGGGGGATGAGCAGCCCGGCCGAAACGCGCCAGCCCAGCGCCATGCCGCCCCTGATACCGGAAATCGCGGCCTTTGCCGCGCCATTGGCGGTCGCGGCGATCAGGACGCCAAGGGTAAAGACGGGAACCGGCAGTTCGTTCAGGGTCATGCGTCCCAGCGACAGGGTGATCGCGTCCACATTCGCCAGGCCGGAAACGGCGGCCAGGAAGTAGACGCCGCTGTGCCCCAGCGTGTCGATGAGCAGTTGGGACAGCGCCAGGACAACGACCAGCAACAGCCCGAAACCGATTGCCTCCTTCAACCGGAAGGGATTGCGGATCGTCGGCTGGGCGTCCGATTCCGTCTTGCGCGCCAGCCACCAGGCAAGGCCGGCGGCCATATACGTCCCCACCGTCATGATCGCCAGCGGCAGCAGCAGCGGTAGGACGAGTGCCGGGTTAAGAGCCGATGCAATGATCAGGATGCGGGGATACATGGTCGCGCCCGCCGCGAGAATGCCCGACGCCAAAGCGTTCTCCTGCCCCGCATTCTCCGGCGCCAGCCGTGAGAGGCTGAGCGTGACGGCGGTGGACGAGGCCAGTCCGCCGAAGATGCCGGTCAGCAGCGCGCCATGCCGCGCGCCGCCGATCTTGATCGCGAAATATCCGACATATGAAAGCCCGGCTATGAGGACGACCATCCACCAGGTTTCATAGGGGTTGAAGGCGTCCAGCGGTCCGATCGTCTGGTTGGGCAGCACCGGAAGCAGCGCCACCGATATCAGCAGGAACTTGAGCGTCGCATGCAGTTCATGCTCCTCCAGCCTGCTGACCCAGTCGTGCAGAGTCGGCTTGAAGCCGAGCAGCATGGTGGTGACGACAGCGGCCGCGACGGCCGGCGCCTCGTATCCGAGCGGCACCAGCGCGCCGAGAACGAAGGTCAGCAATCCCGCAAATATGCTTGTCGCGCCGATATCGGCGCTTTCCTGGGTGCGGCGGAAATAGGCGACGGCAAACAGGAGCGCGACGGCGACAATGCCGAGGCCGGGCAGCAGGTCTCCGTCATCGCCGCCGGCCAGCCCGGCGCCGCCGCCCAACAGGCCGATAATGCCGTAAGTGCGCAACCCCGCGACCCGCTGTCCTTCCTCGATATCGCGGTTATCCCAGCCCCGTTCCAGCCCGATCAGCAGACCGATCGCAAGCGAAATGCCTAGAAACAGGAGCGGCGTCAGGTCGGGATCCGGAATCATGTCAGCCACAAAAGCAGATTGAAGACAGGTCGCCTTTCATCTGGCGCGGGAATTGCGTCAGATTGATGGCGTGATGCGCTACATCTCCAAAAGATAGATCAGATCACCATTTGGGCCATGGGCGCCAGGGAATGGTCCACGATTTTTCTGATGCGGCCCCGGACCTCATCGTCGCGCCAGCCCGTCAAGCGCCAGGCCGATGATCCTTGCGCCTTCGGCGCGGACCATGTCGCGCCACGCCTTGCTGTCGGGAAAGAAAAGGCCGCCGATATCGGCGCGGCGCTCGGCGGCGGTCCGGCGCGCCTCGAGCCGCAGGACGGAGCGGGTGGTATAGGTACCGAAATCCGCGTGCGCCGCCGTCAGGGTATGTTCCCGCAACCGGTCGCCGAAACCCAGGGCGAAGCAGTCCAGCGCGGCCGGCCCGTCATCTCCGGTCCCGGATTCCTCGCCGAACCAGTCCCTGACGCGCCGGTCGCCGGCGGTATCGGGTTTGTGGCATGAGGCGACATTCACGGCGCCGGCGGGCAGCAGGCTGGTGTGAAATTCGATCAGGCCGATATCCCGGGCGTGTTCGCAGGCTTCCTGCGCGATGCTTTGGAAAATGTCGATCAGCCAGGCGGGTCTGGTATCCGCCGCCGGCGCTTCGGGTTCGCCCGTGCCGGACAGGCCTTTGGCGCGGGCGTAGCGGGCAAAGCGCCGGGCGGCGGCGTTGAGGATATTGTCGCTCCAGTTCCGGTCCGACCGGGCGTCAGGGGCGGCCAGCCCGCCGGCGCCGACCCCTTCGGGCAGGATTGCGTGGATGAAGATCATGCCGGTATCCGGCGCCAGGCGGCGCTGCCGTCCTTCCGAAAGCCAGTCGGTGAAGATCGTCGATCCGCAGAAGCCTTCGACGCCATGCAATCCGCAGGACAGGATCAGGACGGCGGATGCATCCGGCGCCCCGAGCCGCGCGATATCGACCCATACCGGCGACCGGCTGTCACCGGCGGGAACGTTGCGATAGGCGGTGGTGGACGCGCCGGCAAGGCTGCACGCGGCCAGAAACCGGTTGCGGGCATCGTCCCGGGCCTGCTGACGTTTCTGATCCGTCATGCTGTCGTCACGGCCTGCGCGCGGCTCTTGGCGGCGGGCTGCGCCGGATGGATCGATTCGATCACCCAGCGGCTGGCCCGGCTCGTCAGGACCTCGTAGTATGTATCCATGTCGGCCATGCCAGAAACCCGTATCAGATTCGCGCCATCGGAAAACGCGGATTTGGTGACATTGTCGCCATCTTCCGGCCAAAGGGAAGCGAAGAAGCCGCAATGCGGACCACAATCAGGGCTGAATCATAAATTGTTAATGCGCTGAGGGACGAACAGGATTCTTATGAC
>JBBDQU010000017.1 GCA_040905865.1 Alphaproteobacteria bacterium | reverse complement strand
CAATGCGGCTTGTTTCGCTCGAACTTCGCTTTCGCCATCCTGTCGCTTCCTTGTCCTGACTAAATCTTGTCCAAAATCACTCAATCTTCTCGCCGACCTGTCGTCGCAACCGGACCAAATTCCTGTACCCGCCACCATCTCCACCGCCAAATGCAGCCAATGCGGTGCGCCGGCAGTCTGTCTGGAGCGGGTGATGGGAATCGAACCCACACAACCAGCTTGGAAGGCTGGGGCTCTACCGTTGAGCTACACCCGCGTGGAGCCAGTGTTCCGTTTCCGATTGAACGATTATTTCTCCGTCTTCGCCTGTTTTCCGCGCCAAACCTGACATCACCGTTCAAAACGCGCCCTGGTGGAGGGGGTTGGATTCGAACCAACGTAGGCATAGCCAACGGGTTTACAGCCCGTCCCCTTTAGCCACTCGGGCACCCCTCCGTCGACGCGATTTTTCTGTTTTGCGAGCCGTCGCGGCGGCGTGCGCACTATCTGTATTTGCACCCTGTTGTCAATGATTAAAAGACACCAAAAGAGGCCTGCCGCGCCTGCGCTATTAAGCAGTGCGGCAACCCTCCGAATTACGCTATGTTACATTATGGCAAATCTACAGAAATCAATGAAAAAGCGCAACCCGTCAGGCGAGCATCGCAAACATTTGATGTCCCGGGGCGAAAGCGGCCCGCAGACCGCATGGCTTTACGGCTGGCACACGGTCCGCGCAGCGCTGGGCAATCCCCATCGCGCCGGCGGACGACTGCTGGCCACGCCGGAAGCCGCGACGCGCCTGCGAATCGATTTTCCCGACGCTGCTCCAGAACCCGTCGACCGCGCACTGCTTGACGCGCTGCTGCCGAAGGGCGCCGTACATCAGGGAATTGCGCTCAACGCACCGCCCCTCGCCGAAATGTCGCTGGATGAATTTCTCGAGGATCCGGTCGCGGATGCCCTGCTGGTGGTGCTCGATCAGGTCACCGACCCGCATAATGTCGGCGCCATCCTGCGCAGCGCGGCCGCCTTCCGCGCCGCGGCGGTGGTCGTTCACGACCGCAGCACCCCGCCGACGACCGGTGTCCTGGCCAAGGCGGCCAGCGGCGCGCTGGATATCGTTCCCCTGTTGCGGGTCGCCAATCTTGCGCGGGCGCTCGAAGCACTCGGCCGGGAAGGTTTCTGGCGGATCGGCTTCGACAGCGACGCGGCGGGGCTGATCGGCGACGCGCCGCTGGACGGACGCACCGCCCTCGTTCTCGGCGCGGAAGGCAGCGGGCTGCGGCGGCTCACCCGCGAAGCCTGCGACAGCCTGGTCCGTATTCCCGCCACGGGGCCGCTGGCCTCGCTCAACGTATCGAACGCGGCGGCCATAGCCCTGTATGAGGCGGCGCGGCGCCGGAGCCCGCCGGAAACGCCGGCATGACCATCCCCAACCAGCGGCATCTGTTCGATATTCCCGCCGATATCACATACCTGAACTGCGCCTCCTATTCGCCGCTGTTGCGCAGCGTTGTCGCCGCCGGCGAAATGGGCCTTGCCCGCAAGGCGCATCCCTGGGAGCCGATTTTTCACGACGCGGAGGCGGAAGTCGAACGGGCGCGGGATCTGTTCGCGCGCATCGTCGGCGCCACGGCCGACGATATCGCCGTGGCGCCGTCCACCAGCTACGGGATCGCCACCGCCGCCGCCAATCTTGCCGCCGGTCCGGGCCAGGACGTCGTGGTGCTGGAACAGCAGTTTCCGTCCAATTATCACGCCTGGCGGCAGCTCGCGGCGGATTCAGGCGCGCGACTGGTCGCGGTGCCACGGCCGGCGGATGGCAACTGGGCAGATGCCGTCATGGCGCATCTGGGCCCGGATACGGCGATTGTGGCCCTGCCGCCGTGCCACTGGACCGATGGCAGCCGCGTCGACCTCGTCCCCATCGGCGCCCGCTGCCGGGAAATCGGCGCCGCCTTCGTCATCGACGCGACGCAGTATATCGGCGCCGCGCCGCTCGACATTGCCGAACTCCAGCCCGATTTTCTCGCCTGCTCCGCCTATAAATGGCTGCTCTGCCCCTATACGCTGGCGTTCCTGTACGCCGCGCCGCACCGGCAGCGGGGCCGCCCCCTGGAGCGGCGCACCGATGCGCCGGTCGAAAACGCGCGGCGCTATGACATGGGCGAACGCTACAATTTCATCAACATGCCGATGGCCGTGGCCGCCCTGACGCAGGTGCTGGACTGGACGCCGGCGGCGGTCGCCGCGACCCTTGCGCCGCTGACCCGGCGCGCCGCCGATGCCGCGCGCGAGCGGGGCCTCGCCGTGCCGCCGGACGCCCACCGGGTGGCGCATTTCATCGGATTGCGGCGGCCCGGCGGCCTGCCGGAAGGGCTGGACAGGAAACTCGCCGAAGACGGCGTTTACGTCGCGCTGCGCGGCGACGCGGTCCGGATCAGCCCGTACCTGTTCAGCGATACCGGCGATATCGACCGGTTCTTCGCGGCGCTCGACCGGCATATTTGACGGCGGTTTTGAAAATGTCCCGCCGCGATCAAACTGTTCTATCCGGCATAAAGATCAGATTCACGATGCCGACTCGATCCAGGCGCGGACCCTGTCTATAGGGGCCGGACGCTGGATGAAATACCCCTGAACCTCCGTCGGCCGCAATTCCGTCAGCAGTTTCCAGTCCTGTTCCGTCTCCGCGCCTTCCGCGACAGTGACAAGGTTCAGCCGGTCCGCCAGTCCGATTGTCGCTTCCAGGATTGCGCGCTGCACCGGATTGTCATGCGCCTCAAAAACGAACATACGGTCGATCTTCAACTCGCCGAATGGAAACCTCAGCAATTGGTGCATGCTCGAAAACCCCGTCCCGAAATCGTCGATTGAGAGCTTGATTCCGTTCAGATGGAGTCGCGTCAGGATGTGAAGCGCCGACTGCAGATCCTCGATCATGGCGCTTTCAGTAATTTCAAGTACGACATTTTCAGGCCGCAGGCTCCACCGGCGTATCGCATTGATAATGTACTCGGTGAATGTCCGGTCTTTCAGCGACGCCGTGGAAAGATTGATTGATACGGAATTGATCAGGCCATCATGTATCAGCGATGCCGCTTCCCGAAGCGCCATCGCGATAACCTGTTTTGTCACATCATCAATCAGGCCCTCGCGCTCTGCGACAGGAATAAAGGAATCCGGCCCGACAAGCCCCAGATCCGGGTGATTCCAGCGGACCAGCGCCTCCATTCCGGTCGGCCGGCCATCGGAGACAGTCACCTTGGGCTGGTAGTGGGCGATGAATTGCCGTTCACGAATTGCCGTTTGCAATTCGGCGACCGATATATCGACAATGGGCCGAACCTTGACTGCCGTTTCGGTTGAAGCTTCCAGTATCCGGACAATGATGCCTTCCAGCGCATTGCCGCTGACCGGTTTGGCCAGCGCGCCCATGACGTTCAGCGAATTGGCCTGTGCGAATTCCGAAGCCGCATGAAGCGCCTGTTCCTGACGGGAACTCTGAATGACAATACCGGCGCTGGTTTTCAGTTTCGCCAGGAACTCCATCGTCTGAATGCCGTCCACCCGCGGCATCTCAAGATCGCAGACGATGAGATCGACATCCCGTCCGGAGGCCCGCAGAATCTCCATCGCCTCGGCGCCGTTCGCGGCTTCCAGGACCGTTCCGACATGCAGACGCTGCAGCGCCCTGGACGTCGCCATGCGGACGAAAGCATCGTCGTCGATGACCAGGCAGATCAACGCGCGACGTGACGCCAGTACGGAACGCAAGGGCGAAGATGTCAATGTGCCGGCCCGGCCCGGGAAATTATATTGGCGCGGGTCTTTTCGACGACATCGGCAACCTGCGCCAGCACGTTGTCGACATCAGCATCGACACCCCCCGTCAGAACATCGCGAAGATTGTCGAGCAACCGGCTCAGCGGCACAGCACCCGCCGTTCGCGCCGCACCGGCGAATCTGTGTACGGCCCGATCAAGCACGTCCCTGTCACCCTCCCGCGACGTCAGCAGTTCTTCATAATTCCCTGTCATATTTTCAAGAAAGCTCGCCAGCAACGCGTTGATTGCCTCGTCGTCATCGCCAACCAGTTCCGCCAGGATACTGGTGTCGATAAAAATCGGGTCAGCGGCCTCCGGCTGCACCCTTTCCTCGTCATGGGCCAGCGGCATCCAGCGACGCAGTGTGTCATTCAGGACCTTCAGGCTCACCGGTTTCGACAGGTAGTCATTCATGCCGGCGGCAAGGCATCGGTCCGCTTCACCCAACAGGGCGTTCGCCGTGATTGCAATGACCGTAAGTTCCGGATCGATTCCCGCGTGGCCGTTCCGGACATGCTCGGTCAATTCAAAGCCGTCCATGTTTGGCATGTGACAGTCGGTCATCAGCAACCCGTACTCACCGGTGGCGAGTCGATCCAACGCCAGTTTCCCGTCCTCGACAACGTCGCAGGCGTAACCCAGCCGGTTTAACTGCCGCTCAATGACAAGCCGGTTTGTCGGGTGATCTTCGGCCACCAGAATCAGTTTCCCCGCAGCAAGGGCTTCGTCGCGCGTTGGCGGTTCTACGGCGGATTGCAGGCTGTTCCCATCCTCGGAAACCGCCTTGCTGACGGGAGATGCCCGCCCCACGGCGACCAGAAGCGCATCCACCAGAGCCTTTGCCTTGATCGGTTGCGGAATGGCGACGACGCTCCGATTGCCATGTTCCGGGAACAGGCTCATGCCGGAAGGATCGCGGACAGCGATAACGAGGCGCGTCGCCGGCTCCGCGAGCCGGGCCTCAAACTCCTTCAATCCCGTGGCGACATCGGTTCCAAGGAACTCGCGTTCCATGATGATGACGTCGCGCGTCGCATCCTTGCGCGCGCGCCTGGTCAGGTTTGCCGCGGCATCGGCATTCCTGGCGGATAGCATGGGAATCCCGCATGCCGCCAGGTACCTGCCGGTGACCGCAGCGCCTTCTTCATCCGCCATCGCCACAATCGCCGTAACCCCGTCTATCTTCGGGAATCTGGGCTGAGTCTGCACCGCAGTCGAAGCAATCTCGAGCTGCAGGGTAAACCAGAATGCGGAACCTTTGCCGAACTCGCTTGAATATCCGACCTCGCCCCCCATGAGTTCGACGAGTTGCTTGCTGATCGTAAGCCCTAGACCTGTCCCGCCAAACCGACGCGTCGTGGCGATGCCAGCCTGCGAAAACGGCTCGAACAGAGTCGCCTTGTCCACTGACTCGATTCCAATCCCCGTATCAACGACGGTAACCTTGATGGTCGCGCGGGACATGATCTTCGACGTACATTCCGCGCGGATAAGGATACGCCCGGACTCCGTGAACTTCACCGCGTTACCCACCAGATTGTTGAGCACCTGGCGTATCCGCGCCGCGTCGCCAATCACGCACTCCGGCATGTTCGGGGCACAATCCAGCACCACCGCAAGGCCCTTTTTCCAGCCATTAGGCGCATGAATTTCGCCAACACTTTCTATCAGTCGGGCAGGATCGAAAACTGTATCCTCTATGTCGAGTTTACCCGCCTCGATTTTGGAGAAATCCAGCACATCGTCGATGATCCGCAGAAGCGAAAAGGCGGACTGGCGGACCGTCTGAATCGTCTCCTTCTGATGACCGGACAAATCGGTCTCCGACAGCAGTTCAAGCAGGCCGACAATGCCGTTCATGGGTGTCCGTATTTCGTGGCTCATCATGGCGAGGAAGGCTGACTTGGCGCGTGTCGCCTGATCGGTTTCCCGGACACGGCGAAGGGCTGCCTCCAGTTCCCGCGCATGGTTTTCGGAGTTCCGCAGGGCCCGCTCCAGCGCGGTGTTGCTTTCCCGCAGCTTTTCTTCGCTGCCCTGCAACTGTGACTCCGCTTCCTTGCGATCCGTAATGTCATAAATGCCGGACACGATCATGTCGGTGCCCTGGTATTTCATTCGTTTCGCGGAAATCATCGCCCAGATACTGACGCCATCATGCCGGCGTATGCGGGTTTCGAAATTTTCGATACCGCCTTCCAGCTGGATCCTGTCGAAAAACGTATCCCGGGCGTCCGGCTCTATGAAAAATTCGCGGATGCCACCCCATTGCCGCCCTTCTTCGCCGGGAGATCCCAGCAATTCGTGAGAATGCTCGTTCCCGTACACCACCCTGCGTCCATCCGTCGTCGACAGAATAATCGACATGGGAGCAGCGGAGCTGATCGCATGGAACCGGTCCCGGTTCTCCTGGATCGCTTCGGATTCGCGCGCTTCCATTTCCGTGAACCGGCGGTCGACGACCGTGGAAATCAACGATACGCCGATAATTACAGCGGCTCCGATCGCAACAGTTATGGCAAGCAGTTGCGGCGACAACCCGGCGTCAGGTGTCGGCAGCGACTCATTTGGTACAAAATTTGCCGCCGCCATCGCCGTGTAATGCATGCCGCACACGGCGATGGCCATAACCACGGCGGCAATCGCCTTGTGCCACACCACTTCCAGATTAAACGCGAGCCAGAGTGCCGCCGTCGCAGCGACGACAGCAATGACGATAGACGCACAGAACAAGACAGGATCGTATGTAATCGTCGCACTGAGTTCCATGGCCGCCATGCCTGTATAGTGCATGACGGCGACCCCGAGCCCGGTGGGCAGACCTGCAATACAAATCGTCGACAGTTTCTTCGGCGCCCGACTGACCAGATAGAACCCCGCCCCGGTAAACCCGACAGCGCAAATCAATGACAACGCAGTCAGCGCTGGTGAGTAGTTCAGCGGAACATCAAGTGTTGCCGCCAGCATGCCGATAAAATGCATCGAAAAGATGCCGCCGCCCATCGCAAGCCCGCTGCTGGCAAGCCAGCCCGCCTTCGCGGCGCCGCCGGTCGCGTTTATGCGCCCGCCGATATCCAGCGCGGTAAACGACGCGAACCAGGCAATTGCGAAAGACAGCACGACAAGCGTAGCGCTGTATTGGACGGCCAGACCTTCAACATTCGAAAAAATCAGAGTCGGCATGTTCTCTATTCTGGCAGGGATCAGGTGGCGGCGGGTGGATTTTCCAATGATTGCGGCAATACGTTAAAAAAAGCCGACAAGGTACGTATTTAGTCCGGTTCAGTGGTGCAAACGACCACCAAATGGAGGATGCGATAAAAATTCGTATCGCCTAAATTATCGCCATTACGGCGCTTCCCTGGTGAAATATTCGGGAAAATGGTTAAAAAAGCATATAGCAACGGGGGTCTCCTCACGGCTCTGGCGCTTTGGTTGTCCACCATGCTGGCGACGCCCTGGATTTTGGCGACGCCGGACGGCGCTTCGGGGTCCCTGACAGCCGTATTCAGTCCAGACGCATCCAATGCCGATATGATGCTGGCCGTCGCAAAAGCCGGTGGACTTGTTCTCCGCGCAGGCCGCTTCGACAACATACTTGTCGTCTACGATGAGAAGCCCGGCTTTTCGGGACGTCTAAAGGAGGCAGGCGCGTGGACGATCC
Organism: Alphaproteobacteria bacterium; assembly: GCA_040905865.1. Lineage (NCBI taxonomy): Bacteria > Pseudomonadati > Pseudomonadota > Alphaproteobacteria > Alphaproteobacteria bacterium. The sequence goes on along the minus strand of JBBDQU010000017.1, from coordinate 2,056 downwards.
TGGATACGCGTTTAGCCGCCGGCTGCCTGCTCATTCCCGATATCGTCCGCCAGAAAACCAATCGCATCCAATTGACGCCGCCACCCGCGCGGGTCGAAACCGCATCGGGGGCCAGCCTTCCAACGGGATAAAACCGCGTATTTCCTGACCAGATACTGGACAGGAAACGCGGCGAAGACGGTGTCTGCGTCGCGCTGCGCGGCGACGCGGTCCGGATCAGCCGGTACCTGTTCGGCGATACCGGCGATATCGACCGCCACTTCGCGGCGCTCGACCGGTATCTTTGACGCCGGCGCGCATTTTGCGTGGATTTTCACGCCGGTTTTGATAATGTCCCGCCGCGAAACAAGTGCCGCAGTAGCTCAGCTGGTAGAGCAGGGGTTTTGTAAACCTCAGGTCGGGAGTTCAAGTCTCTCCTGCGGCACCATCTCATTTATCGGGTTGCAGAGACCACCTAACACCTTGAAAGGTAAGGTTGTTTCTGGTGTTCTATAGCCCTTGTTTCGGCAGTATGCCAGACGCTCCGCAAACGCCAGTCTGAGCACGGTTCTTTTGTGTTCGAAGCGCTCGGAATGCCAGAGTTTACAAGGGTTTGCGAGGAATTCCAGGGTGTGTTCTAGAATTCCATCATAGGTCCGGCGCGGCGTGGGCTGGCCGCTGAGTTTTTCCTGTAGGAGCTCCGGTCCCGTTTCACGACCGTGCGCCGCCGGGCGTTTTTCCGGCACGTCCCGTGCCGGAGTGGGTACGACCGTATTCCGGTCAGGGTCCAGCGTGGGCGTTTCCCCCTGTTCCGGTACCTGCCGGCGTTCGGTTTCCTTGTAATAGTCGCGCCAGCGGATCATCTCCTCGTTCGCCTTGCCCAGCAGCGCCTGCGCCTTCAGAACTTCCGATCCGCCCAGCGAGCGGGATTCGCCGTATTCGCCGGTCTGTTCGTTCTGATAGGTGCGGCCCAGGGTCGCGGTCACATAGGGGCCGTTCCTGCCGTCCTGCCGCCACAGCTTGACGACGATGGGCTCCGGGTAAAGCTGCAAACACATCTCGAAGCCCGTATCCGAAACGTCCTGCAACCCGCCGGGACGCCAGTACTCATCGGCGACGATGTGAAGCGGATTGTACTCATCGGACTCGCCGACGATGTCGGCAAACAAGCCCCCGAGGTTAAGGATTTTTACGTTCTCACCTCGCTTTCGCAGGACACCGGCCAGGATGGGCGTGAGGTCGGCCTTGAAATCGATCACCGTCTTGTCATAGCCCTTCAGGGCCATGACGTTCGTTTCGATTATTTTGGTACTCTTGCCCGAACCGCTCGGACCGACACAGAAAGCCGATGCCTCAAAGTGGGAAAAGATCGGTTCGCCCTTGAAGACGCCCCAATACGGTCCCCAGCCTTTTTCCAGTTCGTGCCGGATTTCACGAAGGTTCCTGATCAGCCCCGCCGTGCCTTTCAGGCCGGTCGGCTTCCGGACACGGACCCAGTCCAGGAACCTGCCCAGAAGCCGCAACCCGTTCGACAGGAGGCTGGCCGATCTCTGCAATGCCGCAAAGCACCGTATTCTACACGTGCGCGGCTCGGGCGCCGAAGCGGCAGCCATCGGGCCTGTGAACTACATCATCGAAGACCTCCGTTATGCGGAGGATTTCATCGCCCGCCTACGGAAGTTCTCCACAGTGTTGAATATCCGAACCCAGATAGAAGACGACGAGATCGCCTATCTCGACGTGCGAACGGAAACGCACAAGCTGACCGGCCCTGATGGTTTCCGCCTATTCATAGATATCTGCAACGAGGCAATCCGCTTCTGGGAAGATTTCCTAAAACCGCGTGACCTGTAAGATAGACGATGCGCGAGCGCCCGTATGTCGTTTATCTCGACCAGAACAAATGGGTGGATTTGGCGCGGGCCGTAAAATCCCCGTCCGATCATCCGGCGCATCATGCGCTGCTGACGGCAATGTCGCGCGACGTGGGAACTGGCCGCCTCGTTCTACCACTCACCGCCGCGATGGTGACGATCGCGCCTTCGAGCGCAAGCATGTCCAGAAGTTCGGGAATGGC
>JBBDQU010000016.1:9784-50927 GCA_040905865.1 Alphaproteobacteria bacterium | reverse complement strand
CGGCATTCCGCGCCGAAATCCTCGCACGTTAACGATTCATGATTGTACCCTGGCGAAGTCGGGCAGATTGCAGCGTATCAAAAATAGTGCACTGTCACCGATTTTAAATAGTGCACTGTCACCGGTTTTGGAAATTATAAATAGTGCACTGTCACCGATTTTTGTCACCGATTTTTATGAACTTGCCCGGCATAGACCACCGGTTTCGAGACGGCTGGCGGCGGATCCGGCGGCGTTGCCTTATTTAAGTCCAACCGTTGCCATATGGCCGCTTTATTCGGAACCATATTGCCGGCTTCACGTTCTGGTGCCGGATAAGGATTCCGATCGAAAGTTCAATTACAATGCGCGCCAACGAAAGATTGCTGTGCCGGCGACAGGTCATGGGCGGGCTGGCAGCCGGGCTGTCCCTGATGCTTCCCGGTGCCGGGATGGCGGGGCCGTCGGGCAGGACGGAACCGGCCGCCCGCGACACCGAACCGTTCACCCGCGACACCGTCGTGAATCAGGCCCGTGCGCTGGCATCGCAGCCCTTCCGGCCGCTCGCGGCCCTGCCCGCCGGGCTGCAAGACCTCGACTACGATGCCTATCGCAAAATCCGGTACCGCAAGGATGAAGCCATCTGGGGCCAGGCTCCAACGCCGTTTTCAATCGAGCTCTTTGCGCCTGGCTCGCTGTACAAGCATGGCGTCGATGTTTTCATCGTCGAAGACGGTCGGTCCCGCGCCATCGCCGTGGGGCCGGAAAGTTTCGAGGCGCCGAACCCGGAAATCGGCGCCCTGATCAGCAAGGTGGCGCAATTCGCCGGATTCCGGCTGCATTATCCGCTCAACCGGCCCGACTATCGTGATGAATTCATCGTCTTCCAGGGCGCGAGTTATCTGCGCGCCGTTTCCAAGGGGCAGCACTACGGGCTGTCGGCACGGGGCCTTGCGATCGACGTGGCGGAACCGACGGGTGAGGAGTTTCCGACCTTTCGCCGGTTCTGGATCGAGCGGCCGTCGTCTCGCGCCAACGCCATTGTGGCGCATGCCCTGCTCGACAGTCCCCGTGTTGCCGGCGCCTACCGCTTTGGCATTTATCCCGGCGCGCCGACGACGATCGACGTGGACGCGACGCTGATCCCGCGCGCGCCCCTGACCCATATCGGCCTTGGCGCGCTGACATCCATGTTCATGCATGGCGCCATCGATCCGCCGGACCGGCCGGATTACCGCCCAGCCGTCCATGATTCGCTGGGGCTTGCAATGGTCACCGGGCAGGGGGAACGGTTGTGGCGCCCGCTCGCCAATCCCGCCGCCCTGCAGGTCAGCGCCTTCGTCGACGAGAACCCGAAAGGGTTCGGTCTGATTCAGAGGATCCGTGATTTTTCACAGTTCCAGGATCTTGAGGCGCACTACGACAAGCGGCCGTCGGCATGGGTCGCGCCGCGCGGCGACTGGGGCGCGGGCTTCGTCAACCTCGTGGAAATACCCTCCCCCTTCGAGGGCAACGACAATATCGTTGCCTACTGGCGGCCGAGCCGGCCCCTCGAACCGGGGGTGGCATTTCCCTTTTCCTACCGGCTTACATGGCCGAACGATTATCCGCCGCCGCAGGATATTGCGACGGTCGGCCGCAGCGCCTTCGGTCTCGACCTCGCGAACGGCAAGCAGCAGTACGTCGTCGATTACGGCGCGGCGCCCAATATTGCGGCGGGCGAGGTAACCCCGCATGTCTCGGTTTCGACAGGCCGGCTCCTGGAAACAAGGATCCAGCCGAATCCATCGACCGGCGGGTTCCGGGTTTTCGTGACCTTCGATCCCGGCAGCGCGCCGTTATGCGAAATACGCCTTCAACCCCTTATGAATGGAAACCCGGTCGGTGAAACCTGGCTCAATCGCTGGCTTCGCAGCTGAGACGCTGCTGGATGCGGGTCTCAGCCCGTCGCGGCCGCCGGATGCGCCGCTGGCGATGCCCCGCCAGCCGCTGCACGGGCTGCGCCGGAACTGGCGGCCGGGCGGCAGCGTATGGCGGAAGCTGACCACTGCCGCGGCCCGCCTTCTTCTCGTCGCCGGAACCCTCGGTCTTTCCGGTTATGGCGTGATCGAAATGCATGGCGTCATGGCGACCGGCGGTTTGACGGTCCTGCAATGGGTGTTCCTGGTGTTCTTCGCGCTGAATTTCACCTGGATCAGCCTCGCATTCTGTCAGGCCGTCCTGGGATTCCTGCGGCAGCTCGGGTCCGATCTCGCGTTTGCCCGGCCGCCCGGCGAGGATCCGGTTGCATTCCGCACCGCGATACTGGCGCCGGTATACAACGAAGACGGCGGTTCCGTCGCCGCGCGGCTGTCCGCGATGACGGAAGGCCTGGGACGGCTGGCGCCCGGCCGGTATGCCGTCTTCATCCTCAGCGACAGTAATCGTCCGGCGGCCTGGATCGCCGAAGAGGCCGCATTCGCGCGCCTGATCGCCGGGGCGAGCGACGACTGTCCGATCTATTACCGCCATCGCCGCGACAACACGGAACGCAAGGCTGGCAACATCGCCGACTGGGTCTCGCGCTGGGGCGGCGCCTATGACGCCATGCTGGTGCTGGACGCCGACAGCCTGATCGGGCCGGAAACCATCGTCGAAATGACCCGCCGGCTGGCCGCGGATCCGGGCCTCGGCCTGCTGCAGACCCTGCCGGCGATTGTCCGCGCGCGCAGCCTGTACGCCCGTCTGCAGCAATTCGCCAACCGGTGTTACGGACCGGTCGTCGGCCATGGCCTTGCCGCATGGCATGGCCGCAGCGGAAATTTCTGGGGCCATAACGCCATCATCCGCACGGAGGCCTTCGCCGCCGCGTGCCGGCTGCCAATCCTGGGCGGCAAGCCGCCGTTCGGGGGGCCCGTCCTGAGCCACGATTTCATCGAGGCGGCCCTGCTGGTTCGCGCCGGATGGGGCGTCCGGCTCGACGCGGATCTGCCGGACAGCTTCGAGGAAGCGCCGCCTTCCCTGCAGGACGTGATGGTGCGGGACCGCCGGTGGTGCCAGGGCAACCTGCAGCATGGCCGGTTCGTATTTGCGCGCGGCCTGCGGTTCGTCAGCCGGATGCATCTGCTGAGCGGCATGATGGCCTATCTCAGCGCGCCATTGTGGTTCGGGCTGGTGGCGGTGGGGCTGGTCATCGCGGTGCAGGCAGCCCTTGCGCAGCCGGAATATTTCACCGAACCGTCGCTCTTTCCCACCTGGCCCGTTTTCGACAGCGAGCGCGCCATCGGCCTTTTCGTACTGTCGATTGCCGTGGTGCTCGGTCCCAAGACGCTGGGATGGCTCGGGGTCATGCTCCATCCCCGGCGGTTGTTCCGCTTCGGCGGTCCGCTGGCGCTGACGGCGGGTGTCGTGGCGGAACTGCTGATGTCGGTGCTCTACGCCCCCATCATGATGATGGCGCAGTCCCGGATCGTACGCGAGGTGCTGCTCGGCGGGGACAGCGGCTGGGCGCCCCAGCGGCGCGGCGACGGCAGTATTCCCTTCGCCGATGCGGTGCGGGCGCATCGATGGCACATGGGCGCGGGCGCGGGGCTGGGCCTGCTGGCCTGGACGCTCAACCCCGACCTTTTCCTGTGGATGCTGCCGATAACCGCGGGGCTGGTTCTGGCCGCGCCGCTGTCCTGGATCGGCGGCAGCGTGGGCTGGGGCAACGCGCTGCGCCGCCTCGCCATTCTGCGCACGCCCGAAGAACGGCGTCTGCCCGGGATACTGGCCGCGTATGAGGAAAACCTTGAACGCTTCGCGGTGGAACCGGACGGGCCGCTGCGGCATCTCGTCCGCGACCGGTCGCTGCGCGACTGGCATCTGGCGCAGATCGAGGACCGGACGGAATCCGCTCCGGAACAAATCGACGTACCGGGGGTTCTGGCGCGGACCAAATCGGAGCGTGCCGCGGACCTGGCGGCGCTGGAGAAATGGCTGACGCCGGAAGAAACCATGGCCTTTCTGCAGGACCGGGAACCATTCCTCGCATGGTGCGCCGTCGAAGACGAGCGACGGTGATAAAACGCCGACAGCCCGTTTACCGGCTCAATGGCTGCCGCCCGGAGCGTCAATGGCCGTGCCAGTTCCCCAGGCGATCGACAATCTGAACAATGTCGTCCGTTCAGCGTTCGTTAATCCTGGATCAGGTCGTGTTTGTTTGGAATCGCCTCTGGCGACCCAGCCAACACGTGAAGGTGCTATGGATACATGGGAGAATTAAGAATGTTCAGGTTCATTGGCGGCACGGTCGGTTTCATCTTCCTGGTCGGACTTCTGGTTGTCATCGGGATTCTGATGCTGATCTTCTAGGCATGTCCCGGCTTTAGCTCGACTCTGAAGGTCCGCCCGTTGGCCTGTCCGATGACGCAGAACAATCAGGTCACCGCCGAGCGGTCGCGCCGCGCCCGGACGTTGACGAAGCCCGCTCCCCGAGGGGATGCGGGAGATTTCCTGCTGCAACGGGTACGGGGAACATTCAGCCGTCGGAACGAAATCGAGCATCGTATCGTTATTGTAGCAAAATGCCGCTTACGAACGAAACAATCGGGGTTAACGGATATGAGAACGAATTGGCACGAGGTCCGCGGCGGCTTGTCGCCTGCAAGGGTAGAGATGCGATCGGCGATCGTCATCCTGATGTCCATTATGGGGTTGGCGTGTGCGCCGGCCAGCAGTGTCACCGGCGGCACGGTAATAACCAGCGCGGGATCGGTCGGCACCGAACTTGTCGCGGGCGGACTGGAGCATCCATGGAGCATGGCGTTCATGCCGGATGGCCGGATACTGGTGACCGAACGCCCGGGCCGGTTGCGGATCGTTTCTCAGGATGGCCAGATATCGGCGCCGGTCGCCGGTGTTCCGGAAGTCTATGCCGAGGACCAGGGTGGACTGCTGGATATCGCGCTCGATCCCGAATTTGCGTCGAACCGGCTCATCTACCTTTCCTATGCGGAACCGGGCGAGGGCGGCGCCTCTACCGCGGTTGCCCGCGGTAAATTGAACGATGAGCGTTTGACCGACGTGGCGGTCGTCTTCCGACAGGAACCGAAAGTTTCCGGCGGCAAGCATTTCGGATCGCGAATTGTATTCGCGCCGGATGGCGCCATGTTCATCACGCTGGGCGAACGATTCAAATTCGATCCTGCTCAGGATCTGTCCGATCATCTGGGAACCATCGTCCGAATCAGGCCGGATGGAAACGTACCCGAGGATAATCCATTTGTCGGCGACCGGAACGCAAAGCCGGAAATCTGGTCCTACGGTCATCGCAATGTTCAGGGCGCGGCCATTCATCCGGAGACCGGTGCGCTGTGGATCAGCGAATTAGGGCCGCGCGGCGGCGACGAAATCAACATTCCCGAAGCGGGGAAAAACTATGGCTGGCCGCTGGTAAGCTGGGGTCGCCACTATACATTTATCGACATTCCCGATCCGTCGGAGCGTCCCGATCTTGCGGGATCGGTTTATCACTGGAACCCGGTCGTTTCGCCGTCGGGAATCGCCTTCTATGGCGGCGATGCATTCCCGGACTGGAAAGGGGATCTGCTGATTGCCGGACTGACCGAGCATGCGCTCGTCAGGCTCGACCTCGATGGTGGCAAAGTTGCCAACGAAGAACGTATCCCGATCGGTGAACGCGTGCGCGATGTCGAGCAGGGTCCGGACGGCTACATCTACATACTGATCGACGAGTCCGAAGGCGCCGTTCGACGTCTCCGCCCGCTTCGATGAGGCATTTCGGGAATTGCCGACGGGACCGAAACGGGACCGAAGGGTGCGGTTTCGGAACACGCACCGGACGCCGGCGTTACCATCCCGGAACGTTCACCGACCCAGGAGGATACCATGCCCCGGCAGACATATCTGACCGTTGCGTCGTTGGCGGCCGCGTTGGGCATCGCCTTGACCGCACCGGCATCAGGACAGGAACAGCGCCCCGCAAACGCGTCAGAAAAGACCGCCGCGCGATCTGAAACAGTCGACATTATCGCATTGCGCGACTGGGATTATCAGGCGCTCTATGACAACGGATGGAGCGCAAGGCGCTTGATGGATACCAGTGTGTACGGTCCGGAAGGCGATGAAATCGGCGAAGTGGAGAACATTATTATCGACGAAAATGGCCATGCCCTGGCCATTATCGCGGAAGTCGGCGGATTCTGGGATATTGGCGACACGCATGTTGCCGTGCCATGGGACGAGGTTGGCCGGGAAAACGCCGACCGCGTGACAATCCCCGTCAGGGAGGAGACGGTCGAGGATTATTCGATCTTTCATGTCGTCGGGAACGTGGGTGCGACAAAAAGGGTCGCGGAGGATGTCACCGCCGGCCCACGCAAGTGGAAGGCAACCGAATTGCTTGACGACTATGTCGTCCTCGCCAACGACGAAAACTACGGTTACGTGTCCGACCTGATCTTCGACAATGACGGCGCCGTCAGATCGGTTATCGTCGCGCCAGCGAGCGGCCATGGCTACGTCGGACCCTTTGCCTATCCGTTCTACAGGTATCCGCATGCCTGGAGCCCCGGGCATGAATATTACCGCCTGCCGTATTCGCGGGAGGAAGTCTCGCGGGCCGAACTTTTTGACTACAATAAAATGAACGACAACGGGTTCGGTCGATGATGCCGGATGCCGCTCCCTAAAAAACACATCTTGAGTAACCGGACGCAAGTATTGCGTCCGGTTACTCGGTTCGGCGGCGCCGGGCCGGCGGGAAATATCGAACCGTGATTCCGGAACAAGACGCCAGGGTCCGCGTTGACCTGATATCAAACATGGCAAAAGGAGAATACCAATGACGGTTGCGCGCACGACGGAAATTTCATCGACATCGACAAAGGGATTCGAGGACGCCATCAACGAAGGCCTGACACGCGCGGCCAAGACGGTCCGCAATATGAAGGGCGCGTGGGTGAAGGAACAGGAAGTCGTCATCGATAACGACCGGGTGTCCGAATACAAGGTCCATATGCTGGTTACGTTCGTTCTCGACAATTAACAGCGCCTGGACCGACGGCAACCGGACGAAATATCGCGGCATGCCGGACCGCGCCGGTTTCATGGAAAGCCAATCGGAAAGAAAGGCTGAACATGGCGAAGATTTCCGCCACTTCGATACTTTCAGCGATGGTGATCGGGTTCTGTCTTGTCTGGCCGTTGCGATCGTTCAGCCAGACGGACAGGCCGATCATGCTGAGCGCCGTTATTGACGCTCCGGTGATGCTGGAGCCGGAGGGGCGTGGCTATTACAACCCCCAGCCGCAGATCGGGGCTGTCACGGATGCTCTCATTCCTTTGGAGGGCGGAGGACAAATCAAGGTGATTCTATCCGTTGAAGAACCGGAAATCATAGACGCGGACGGCGTGATTATCCCGTGGAATGAGCTTTATTACGACATTGACCGCAAGGCCTTTCTGTATCGGGGCAAACCAGCCGAGCTGGGGAAGTTCGACCGGTATTACGGACCGGTTTCCGGCACGCTTGGCGTGCGCGACGGCGTTCTCGCTTCGAAGCTTTTTTCTGCCGACATTCTGCTGGATACGGGAGAAAATTCAGGGTCCGTCGCGGATATCGCGTTGGCGCGCGACGGCGAGCCCCAACGCCTTCTCTACAGCCGGGGCGCGAAGACAGCGTCGCGTGATTGGGCCACTGTCCGGATCCGTCGCGAACGCCCCTACAACCCGGTGCAGTCGGATGTCGACGCGGTGATCGAGCTTGACGGCGTGAGCCGGTAGACCGTCGCGACAACCGGCTGTCAGGGTCCTGACGTCATGGAACCGATATGGTCACGAGTTGTGCTGAATTCAGTAGGTAAGGGGTCAATCCGAGGGAGGAGACAGCGCAGGTTTTCAAGCCATACGCGAACGGCGTTGCCCGGTTCGTTTTGTTTGGAATCGTGGCGGCGGCGGTGGCCGTGCTCCTGATCGCGACGCTGGCGCCGCGTTCCGGCTTTTACACGAACACGGCACAGGCGCGGGAACAGCCGGTTCCGTTCAGTCACGCGCACCATGTAGGCGGCCTTGGGATCGATTGCCGTTATTGCCACAATAGTGTCGAGGTGTCTGCGTTTGCAGGGCTGCCCGCGACCGGCGTGTGCATGACCTGCCACTCACAAATATGGACCAACGCCGCCATGCTTGCGCCGGTCCGCGATAGCCTCGCCACCGGTCAGCCGCTGGAATGGAAACGCGTCAACAGCGTACCGGATTTTGTCTACTTCAACCATGCCATCCACCTGAAGACCGGCGTTGCCTGCGTAACGTGTCACGGGCAGGTGGACGACATGCCGCTGATGGTTCGGGAACATCCCCTGACCATGGACTGGTGCCTGGATTGCCACCGCGATCCGGCGCCCAGACTTCGGCCGCCGTCGTCGGTTTTCGACATGAGGTGGAAGCCGCCACGCAATCTGGAGGCCATTCAGGCGGCGCTCATGACAACCAACGACATTCGCCGCGAAAAGATGATGGATTGCTATGCCTGTCATCGCTAATTCCTCCGCCCGGAAATCCTGCAGTTTCGATACGCTGCGCCGTCGTCTCGGCCAACGGCAGGAACCCTGGCGCGGACTCGATGAACTGGCGGACAGCGATGCATTCCGTGAATACCTCGCATCGGAATTTCCTGCCGCCGCGGCATCAATGGACGGAATTTCGGACCGGCGAACGGTCCTGAAGCTGCTCGGCGCTTCCCTGGCGCTGGCGGGCCTCTCCGGGTGCGACGAGGCGGAAAGCATCGTACCCTATGTAAATCAGCCGGAGAATGTGATCCCCGGAAAGCCCCGTTATTACGCCACGACGCTGGCGAGTGGCGGCTATGGCATCGGCGCCCTCATCGAAACGCATGAGGGCCGTCCTACCAAGGTCGAAGGCAATCCTGACCATCCGGCGTCACGGGGGGCAACCGACGCTGTGATGCAGGCGGCCGTGCTTGCCGCTTTCGACCCGGATCGGTCTCAATGGCCCACGCGGGATGGGCGACCGATAAGTTTCCAGGCATTGCAACGGGCCCTCGCGGGACTGTCTTATGAAATCGCCGAAACCAGAGGACGCGGTTTCGCCATTCTACTCGAGCCAACGACGTCGCCCACACTAAAACGTCAATTGCAGGCATTGCGGTTGCGTCTGCCGGAAGCGCGGGTATTTCTCCACGATCCATTGGGCGGCGTGTCAACGGATACGGCCACTCGACATGTATTCGGCCGCGACCTTGCACCGATCTACCGGTTCGACAGGGCCGACGTGGTTCTGTCGCTCGACGCCGATTTCCTGAACGAAACGCCGGGGCGCCTGGCCTATGCCCGCGATTTTGCGGCGCGGCGCCGGGTCCGCCATCCGGCAGACGACATGAGCCGCGTTTACGTCATCGAATCGACCCCGACAATCACCGGCGCCACGGCCGACCACAGGATCGCCGTGAAACCGAGTGCCGTGGACAGCATGGCGGCGTATCTCGAGGCGCGCGGTAGAGATCCGGTGGCGGACACGGAACCGCCGGGCGATCCGGCATGGTTCGCCGCTCTCGCCAGCGACCTCGAAGAGGCGGGCCGGAACGCTCTGGTTGTCCCCGGTGCGAACGCCACTACCGCAACCTGCGAGGCGGCAATGCGGATGAATGTCCGGCTCGGCTCGGTGGGGCATACCGTTGCATTCATCGATCCCCCGCATCGACTTGCGGCAGATGGCGACCTCGCGGATTTCTGTTCCGGGATTCGCGCCGGACGGATCGATGCCGCCCTGGTCCTGCAATCCAACCCGGTCCATACGGCGCCCGCCGAACTGGACGTAGCCGGGGCGCTTGACCGCGTCCCCCGCCTCTTCCACCTGGGACTTTACCAGGACGAAACGGCGTTGCACGCAAAGTGGCACATCCCCGCCACCCATGAGATTGAGAGCTGGGGCGACCTGCGCGCCTTCGACGGTACGGCCTCGATAATCCAGCCGCTCATTCGTCCGCTCTACAACGGAATCGGCGTGCACGAGGTCATTGCCGCGATCTCGGGCGAAGCCAGCCCGGACGTCCGCACGATCGTGCGGGAAAGCTGGGCCGAGCGAATGGACGAGACAGCCTGGCGGAAAAGCCTGAAACGCGGTGTTGTTGCCGACAGCGCGTTTCCCGCGATTGATATGCCGCCGCCGCGCCGCCGCGACGAACCGGTGCAGCAGACCCGGCAAACGGGACTGGAACTGCGGTTCGTGCCGGATCCCTTCCTTTGGGACGGGCGGCACGCCAATTCGGCAATGCTGCAGGAATTGCCCCGGCCCATAACAAAGCTGGTATGGGGGAATGCCGCGCTGCTGTCGCCCGCTACGGCGGAAGAACTTGGTGTCGGGAACGAGCAGGTTGTGCGGATCAGCCATGCCGGGCGCACGCTTGAGGCGCCCGTGTGGATCGTCCCCGGCCATCCGGACGAAACGGTGACGCTCTCACTTGGCCATGGGCGGCAACAGGCCGGTACGGTGGCGGCGATGGCGTCGGGATACGACGCCTTCCTGTTGAAGCCGTTGAATGCATCCTCGATCGTTGCCGGCGCAACCGTCGAACCGACCGGCGGGCGCATTCGTGTCCTGACGACCCAGCACCATCAGGCCATGGAGGGCCGCCATATAGTCCGTCATACGTCCCTCGAAAAGTTCCGCGCCAATCCCGGCTTCGTCAACGATGGCGTCCCACCCGCACCGACCAGATCACTCTATCCCCGATGGCGCTATCCCGGCGAATCCTGGGGCATGTCGATTGACCAGAGCACCTGCATCGGCTGCATGTCCTGTGTCGCCGCCTGTCAGACGGAAAACAACATCGCGACCGTCGGTCCGGACGAGTGCGCGCGCGGGCACGAATTGCACTGGCTGCGCGTGGACCGATATTACCACGGTTCGCTGGACACGCCTGATACCTTCTTCCAGCCGGTCCCATGCATGCATTGCGAGAAGGCGCCGTGCGAGACCGTTTGCCCGGTCAATGCGACAGTTCATACCCATGACGGCCTGAACGCCCAAGTCTACAACCGTTGCATCGGCACACGGTACTGCTCGCAGAACTGTCCCTACAAGGTCCGGCGGTTCAACTTCCTGCAATATGTCGACTTCGACAAGGAAACCGCCGGACCGCAGCAGGCCGCGCGTAATCCTGACGTCAGCATACGCTCTCGCGGCGTGATGGAAAAATGCACCTATTGCGTCCAGCGCATCAGCAAGGCCCGCATCGATGCCCAGCTTGAAGACCGTGCAATCGACGACGGTGCCGTTATCACCGCGTGCCAGCAGGCCTGCCCGACCGAAGCGATCGTTTTCGGGAACATCAACGATGCCGACTCACGCGTCGTCGAAGAAAAGGGCGCGGCGCACAGCTACGCATTGCTCGCGGAACTGAACACCCGACCGCGGACCACTTATCTCGGCAGGATCGGCAATCCGAATCCGGAACTGGCGCGGCAACGTAAAGCTGCCAAAGGGGATTCCAATGGCTGAACCTTTGCCGCAAGGCGGACTGCCGCCCGATCCGCCTCCGGTCCTGCGCGGGACACACGACTTTCCTGAAATCACCCGGCGAATAAGCTCCATCGCGTTGCAAGGCCGCCTGCCGCGCCTGTTCTGGCCATGTTTCCTCGCTGCGTTTTTGCTGGTCCTGCTCTTTCTGTACTCGATCACGTACCTGTTCAGCGTCGGCGTCGGCGAATACGGGATCAACATCCCCGTGGCCTGGGGCACGATGATCAGCAATTTTGTCTGGTGGATCGGCATAGGACATGCCGGAACCCTGATTTCCGCAGTGCTGCTCCTGTTACGGCAGCCCTGGCGGGCGTCGATCAACCGCTTCGCCGAGGCGATGACACTTTTTGCCGTTGCCATCGCGGGACTGTTCCCGATCCTCCATCTCGGCCGGCCATGGTATTTCTACTGGCTGCTCCCCCTGCCCAACACCCATATGCAATGGCCGCAATGGCGCGGCCCGCTGGTCTGGGATTTCGCCGCCATCGCGACTTATGCGACCATTTCATTGCTCTTCTGGTATATGGGGCTGCTGCCTGACCTGGCCATCCTGCGCGACCGCGCAAGAAGCCGGGCAGGCCAGCTTTTCTACGGCATTCTGGCGCTGGGATGGCGCGGCTCCGCCTATCACTGGGCGCGTTTTGACACGAGTTACTATCTGCTTGCCGCCCTGGCGGCGCCGCTGGTCGTGTCCGTACACTCGATTGTGTCGCTCGATTTCGCCTACGCGATGATCCCGGGATACCACTCGACGATTTTCCCGCCTTATTTCGTCGCCGGCGCCCTCTATTCGGGCTTCGCCATGGTGCTGACAATCGCGATTCCGCTACGCCGCGCGTTTGCGGTCGAGGATATTATCACGAACCGCCACATCGATAACGCCGCGAAGATCATGATCGCCGCAGGCTTGTTCGTGGCCTATGGCTACGCGAACGAAGCCTTTTTCGCATGGTATTCGGGAGAAGCGTTCGAGCGCCACATGATGTGGAATCGCGCCTTCGGTTCTTATGGGGTCCTGTTCTGGTCGATGCTGTTCTGCAATGTCGTGGTGCTGCAGGCCCTCTGGTTTCGGCGCATCCGGTTCAATATGGCGGCGCTGTTTGTCATCGCCCTGCTGATCAACATCGGCATGTGGCTCGAGCGCTATGTCATCGTGGTCACGGGCCCCAGCCGCGACTACCTTCCATCGTCGTGGAATGAACAGTCCCTGACCTGGCTCGATTTCGGAATCCTGTTCGGTTCGCTCGGCACGTTCCTGGCGCTGATTTTCCTGTTCATCCGGATCCTTCCGGCGATCACCATTTTTGAAGTCGAGGAGTTGGCGCACGAGACGCAGGGAGCCGGACCATGAGTTGCTACGGTCTCCTGGGCGAGTTTCCCGACCCTGAAACGCTGACGTCGGCGGCGCGCCGGATGCGGGAATCCGGTTACCGTCGCATGGACGCGTTTTCACCGTTTCCGATCGACGGATTGGCGGCGGCGCTCGGCATGCGAAAGACGCGCCTGCCCTGGGTCGTGCTGGCCGGCGGCGTGATCGGGGCGGCGGCCACCTATGGTCTCGTCTGGTATTCCCTTGCGATAGACTACCCGATCAATGTCGGCGGGCGACCGCTGCACGCCTGGACGCCCTTCGTCGTCCTTGCCTTCGAAGGCGGTATCCTGGGGGCCGGACTCTCGGCGTTTTTCGGCATGCTGGCGGCAAACGGACAGCCGGAATACTACCATCCCGTTTTCAATGCGAAGAAGTTTTCCTACGCGCGCGGCGGCGGGTTTTTCCTGCTGGTCGAGGCGGCGGACCCGCGTTTCGACAGGGCTGAGGTGGCGCGGAATCTCGCCGCTGTCGAAGCCATCTCAATCGAGGAGATTGCCCGATGATGCGCGCGTTCGCAGCGGCTTTCGGGGCGATCCTTATCGCCGGCTGCGACCAGCAGATGGAAGACATGCCGCGGTCGGAGCCGCTGGAGGCAAGTCCCGTCTTCCGGGATGGGATGTCCGCCCGGCTTCCCGTTCCAGGCACCGTCGCGCGCGATGACGACATCGGCCCGCAGCGAACCAGCCTGCCGGACCGTCCCGGCATGGCATATCTCGAACAGGGACAGAAGCACTACAACATATTCTGTGTACCCTGCCACGACATGTCGGGAACCGGAAAGGGTATCGTCGTCCAGCGCGGTTTTCCCGAACCGCCAAGCTTCCATCTGGCTGCCCTGAGAATGGCGCCGGACGTTCATTTCTACAACGTCATCACGGCGGGCTATGGCGCGATGCATCCCTATGCCGACCGGGTGCCGCCTGAAGACCGCTGGGCCATCGTCGCCTATATCCGGACCCTTCAGCTTGCCCATCATGCACCGCTCGACATGCTGCCCGATGCGCTGCGTCGACAACTCGATCAGGGGGCCGGACGATGATGGAAAGCCGCCTGGCAACCGGATGCTGTCTCATTGTCGTCGCGGTTGCGGCGGCGGGTATCGTCGGCTGTGGCGTCGGGTTCATGTTCGACGGTCCCGCCACGGTTGCCGCATGGATGACGATGGCCCTGTTTGTCCTCGGCCTGTCGCTTGGCGCCATTACGGTGCTGATGATCCACATGCTGACGGGCGGCGCCTGGGGCCGCGCGATGTACGTGCCCTTACGCGCCGCCGTCACGGTGCTGCCGCTGGGACTGCTTCTGCTCCTGCCGGTAGCCGGTTCGCTCGGTCTCGTTTTTCCCTGGGCCGATGGCGATCTGTCCGGCCTCTCGGAAACGGCTCGTCGCAAGCTCGCCTATCTCAACACGCCGTTCTTCCTGGTGCGGTTTGCCGTCTGCAGTGTCCTGTGGCTCTGCTTGGCATGGCTTGTCCTGCGATGGACCCTGACGGCGGACACGGCGGCCGGGACCGTCACCCGGCGACGATACCACCAGCGGAATGCCGCGATAGGGCTGATAGTGCATGTCATCGCCATTTCCGTGTTCTCCGTGGACTGGATGATGTCGCTCGAACCGGAGTTCTACTCGAGCATGTATCCGTTGCTCGAAATTTCAGGGCAGATGGCTGCCGCTCATGCGCTGGCGATCCTTGTTCTGGCTGCCCTCGACACACCGATACAGGCGGCTGACGACAGACCCGGCGTCTCCGTTCGCGAGGACACGGCAAACATGCTTTTCGGCTTTGTGCTGATATGGGTCTATCTTGCCTTCATGCAGTGGCTGATCGTCTGGGCGGCCGACCTGCCGATTGAAATTCACTGGTATCTCCTGAGAGTCGAGGGCGGGTGGCGCTACATTCTCTGGCTGCTGATCATCCTTCATTTTGCAGTTCCATTTGCCGCTTTCCTTAATCGCGCGGTGAAGCGCTCCCGGTCCGGCGTCATGGCGCTGGGATGCATCATCCTGATCGGCCATTTTCTTGATGTGCTATGGCGGGTTCGGCCGCCTGTCTGGCGCGACAGCGCAATTGCCGGATGGATTGACGGATCGGCCCTGCTGGCAGCCGGCGGGTTGTTCTCCCTCGCATACCTGGTTGCCCTGTCGCGATCGGACCGGATCGATTCCTGGTTGGGGAGGCGCGCCCGTGCCGGATAATTCCAGGCAACCGGAGAGCCGCGACGTCTCCCCGAAGGCGCTGATCGTCTTCGGTGTCGGTTTGATTCTCTTCCTCGTGGCGTCGCTGACCCTTCTGGCCCTGTTCTTCGACACGGCGGCGCGGTGGCCTTCGACTGTCGTCGAACAGCAAGGGTCCGGTCCGCTTCTTCAGCGGTCGCCAAAATCCGAACTCGCGGCCTTTCGGCAGCGCGAACAACAGGCGCTGACGACCCTGGGCTGGGTTGACCGGGATGCCGGCATAGCGCGGATACCGGTTGCCGACGCCCTGCGCATCGCGGCGGAGAACGGCTTTCCGGACTGGGGACAGAAGGCCGCAAATGCGGATGGGGATTGCCGGTTTCTCATGGCTGCCGTGCCACGCGCCCCGCAGGCAGCACGGTGCCGTTCGGCAATCCGGCAGCAATTGGAAGGAGGCGTCGAATGAGACGCGCCACCGCCCTGTTGCTGGTCGCTCTCGCCACCTGGTCTGGCGCCAGCGCCTATACCCGACCCGAATTCACGCCGGAAATCGGCGCGACCCTGTCGCTGGACAGTCCATTTCGTACAGGCGACGGTCAGGCGATATCCCTGAAAGAGGCGCTTGCCGAAAAACCTGCCCTGATGATTTTCGGATACGCCAAGTGTCCAAATCTTTGCGGCGTCGCGCAGACGGCAGTCGCAAACGCCCTGTCGGAAACGGGATTGGACGAGCGCGACTACAATGCCCTGTTCATCTCCATCGACAGCAACGAAACCTCCCGGGACGCCCGCGAAGCGCGGGCCAAACTCGCGGATGCCACGGATGAGGATGTCGTCCGGCCGTGGCGGTTCCTCACCGATGCCGGGGGCGCCGGCGCGCGCCTCGCTCGCGAGTCCGGCCTGACATTCCAGACGCGCACCCATGCCGGGCAATTCGTACACCCGATAGCGATTTTCGCCCTGACGCCCGACGCGCGGATTGCGCGTGTCCTGCCCGCCATGGCGTTTGAGGCGCGCGATCTCCGCCTTGCTCTCGTGGAGGCCTCGCGGGGCCGGCTGGGATCGGTCGCAGATCAGGTGTTCCTTCTGTGCGCAGGGTTCGACGACTCAAAGGGTCGATACACCTCTGTCGTCATGGCATCGCTGCAGATTGGCGGATTCCTGACCGTGCTCCTTCTCTCCCTAGCCATCCTTGTCCTCCTGTTCCGGAGGAACCGGTCATGAACGACCAGATACGGTTCATACCGGAAAGCGCCGCCGCAGGGGCGGCTGGCATAGACACGCTGTTCTATACCCTGGTGGCGTTTTCGTTCGGCATCGGCCTCTTTCTGACGATTCTCGTTGTCGGATACGCCGTGCGTTATCGCGCCGGCAGCAGCGCGGACCGCTCCGGCAGGCGGACACGCAACCTGCGGCTGGAAATCGGCTGGACCAGCACGTCGTTCCTGGTCGCCCTGGGACTGTTCGTATGGGGCGCTGTCTTGTTCCTCGACCGGGACAATCCACCCGCCAATGCGCTGGAAATCTCGGCGATCGGCAAACAGTGGATGTGGCAGTTCCGTCATCCCGGTGGCCAGCGGGAGATCAACGAGCTTCATGTTCCTGTCGATCAGCCGGTTGTCGTATCGATGGCATCCCAGGACGTCATCCACTCATTCTATGTGCCGGCATTTCGGGTCAAGCAGGACGTTGTGCCCGGCCGCGCAAGCCATGTCTGGTTCACTGCGACCAGGCCGGGTCGTTACCGCCTGTTCTGCGCTGAATTCTGCGGCACCGAACACTCGGCGATGGGCGGTTTCGTCATTGTGATGGAGCCGGCGGCATTCGCCGAATGGCTGGAACTGCAGGGTGAAGGCGAATCGCTTGCACAGGCAGGCGGAAGGCTGTTCCGCGCGCTCGGCTGCTCCGGTTGTCACGGCGATTCGAGCCAGGTCCGCGCGCCGCGGCTCGACGGTGTTTTCGGCCGTCCGGTGGCTCTTTCGAACGGTACGGCAACGATAGCCGATGACCGTTACATCCGCGACTCGATCCTGATGCCGGACAAGGAGATCGCTGCCGGGTACGAACCGGTCATGCCGAGTTACGACGGCCTCATCGATGAATCGGAACTGCAGATGCTCACCGAATATGTCCGGTCCCTGTCGCCCGGGGAGAGCGTGCAATGACGCAGACCGCCGCCACGCCGGAATCCTATTTCCAGGAAGGCTCGGGCGTTCGTTCGTGGCTGCTGACGACCGACCACAAGCGGGTCGCCTGGCTGTATCTCGCGTCGTTGACAATGTTCTTCTTCGTTGGCGGCGCCATGGCGGTAATAATGCGGCTCGAACTGGCCACGCCGGCGGGCGATCTGGTCACCGACGACGTCTACAATCGTCTCTTTTCGATCCACGGCATCATCATGATCTGGTTCTTCCTGGTGCCGTCAATCCCCGCCACGCTGGGCAATTTCCTGCTGCCGCTCATGCTCGGCGCCCGGGACCTGGCGTTTCCCCGCCTGAACCTCGCGAGCTGGTACGTGTTCATGGTCGGCAGCCTGTTTGCGCTGTTCGCCGTGATTGCCGGCGGCGTCGACACCGGCTGGACCTTCTACACGCCCTATTCCAGCCTCTATTCCAACAGCTTTGTCAGCATCGCGGCGCTCGGCGTGTTCATCGTCGGCTTCTCCACGATCATGACAGGCATCAACTTCATCGTGACGATCCATTTGCTGCGCGCACCGGGCCTCACCTGGTTCAGGCTGCCAATCTTTGTCTGGACGATGTATGCGACCAGCCTCGTGATGGTTCTCGCCACGCCGGTTCTGGCCGCGGCGCTCATCCTGATCGTCCTCGAACGGGTCTTCGGAATCGGCGTTTTCGACCCGGCGCTTGGCGGCGATCCCCTGCTGTTCCAGCACCTCTTCTGGTTCTATTCGCATCCCGCCGTGTACATCATGATCCTGCCGGGCATGGGGGTCATTTCGGAGATTATTCCCTGTTTCAGCCGGCGTCCGCTGTTCGGCTACAAGGCGGTTGCCCTGGCCAGCATGGCCATAGCGATATTTGGCTTCCTCGTCTGGGGCCACCACATGTTTGTCAGCGGCCAGTCCGCCTACGCCGGAATCGTTTTTTCCTTCCTGTCATTTTGCGTCGCAATTCCGTCGGCCATAAAGGTATTCAACTGGAGCCTCACGCTGCGCAAGGGGGTTATCAGTTTCGAAACGCCGATGCTGTATGCCCTGGGATTTCTCGGACTATTCACCTTTGGCGGCCTTACCGGGCTTTTTGTCGCCTCGCTCGCGGTCGACGTGCATCTTCACGACACCTATTTCGTCGTCGCCCACTTCCATTACATCATGGTCGGCGGAATGGTGACGGCCTACATGGCCGGGCTGCATTTCTGGTGGCCGAAGATGACGGGTCGGCTCTACTCCGAGCTGTGGGGACGAATCGCGGCGGCGACGACCTTCATCGGATTCAACCTCACCTTTTTCCCGCAATTCGTGCTCGGCTATCTCGGCATGCCGCGGCGCTATCATGCCTATCCGCCGGAGTTCAGTTTCTGGCATGTGCTGTCCTCCGCAGGGGCTGTGGTGCTGGCCGTGGGCTATCTGATGCCGCTCTTTTATCTGGGCTGGTCAGTGTTCCGGGGGCCTCGCGCCACGGACAACCCGTGGAATGCGACCGGTCTCGAATGGCGGACGTCGTCGCCGCCCGCTGTGCATAACTTCGATGAACTGCCGCGTGTCTCAGGTCCACCCTATGCCTATCCGCCACCGGAAGAGGGACCATGACCGACAACACGCAGAGCGAGGCCTTCAGGATCGCGGCGCGGGAGCGGGCAGCCGACGCTTTCGCAATGTGGATCTTTCTTGGTTCGGAAGCGATGCTGTTCGGCGCATTGCTGCTGGTCTACCTCACCGCAAGGCTTGAACATGCCGAGACATTTTCTGCCGCGTCGCAGCACCTTTCCCTGCCTCTGGGGACCTTCAATACGGCCGTGCTGATCACCAGCAGCCTGACGATGGCCCTCGCCCACGCGTATTCACGGAAATCCAATTGGCGCCCCTGCGTATTGGCCATGACCGCAACGGCATGCCTTGGCACGGCGTTCCTGGCGATAAAGGGTTACGAATATTACAGCGAATTCCGCGAGGGGCTGGCGCCGGTTCTCGGGTTGGCGTTCCGTTACGAGGGGCCGGAACCGGTCCACGCCGAATATTTCTTCAATCTCTATTTCACGATGACATCGCTGCACGCGGCCCACCTGCTCGGCGGGCTCGTCGCCATGCTGTGGATACTGGGCATGTGGCGCCGGACAGGCGATGCGGGCCGCGGACGGCGGATACTGGCGATGGGGCTGTACTGGCATTTCGTGGATATCGTCTGGGTCTTCCTGTTTCCGATCCTCTACCTGATAGACCGATGAGCGAGACCGGCAAACTTTTCATGATCTATGGGGCGCTCATGGCGCTGCTCGGTCTGACCGTCGGATTTTCTTTCGTGGAACTCGGCGTATTCAACGCCGTTCTCAACATCGTTATTGCGGCGGGCAAAGCCACGCTGATTGCAACACTGTTCATGCACCTGTCTTCGCACGGGATGTTGCCACGGCTCGCCGTTGCCGCCACGGGCCTGTGGCTGGCGATCCTGTTCGGCCTGACGCTGATCGCGTGAGGGGACTCCAGCCAAACACGATCTGATCGGAGGCGGCGTGACAGGAGAGCCTGTCCCATGCACAGGGCGTCCCGGATTGCGGAACAGCGAACGCCCGTTGCCGTTAATAAAACGAGAGACTGGCCAATTCAGAAACAAGCGGGTCCATGGAATGTTCAGCAAGAAGATCTCCGAAAAGCCGAAAACCTTCGCCCTGATCCTGGAGACGGGAGACGACGTCCTCGACGAACTGCGGCAATTCGCGACGAGAGAACATCTCACGAGCAGCAGCTTCAAGGGTATCGGCGCGTTTTCCTATGTCAGGACCACCTGGTTCAACTGGGAGACTCGGGAGTATGAAAACGCCGCGGAATTCAACGAGCAGGTCGAAGTCCTGACCCTGACAGGTGATATCGCCCTGGACGAAGAGGGGAAGCCGGCGCTGCATTGCCATCTGATCGTTGGCAGACACGATGGAACGGCGCATGGCGGCCATCTTGCCAAGGCTATTGTCCGGCCAACCCTGGAAATTATCCTGACGGAACATCCGGTCCATCTTCAGAAGCAGTACGACCGTCGTTCCGGATTGTCCCTCATCCGCTGCTAGGTCAGGTCATGGTTGTTGAATTCGCCTGTGGCGATCCAGCAACCATGACCTGACCTGTCTTATCGATGATCCAGCAACGCTGGTTCAACCGACGCCGCGCCGTTTTTCCGTCGACTCCGAGGCAGCCAGTTGCTCGGCGACGAAATTCCAGTTGACCAGATTGTCAAGGAAAGCATCCACGAACTTGGGCCGCTCGTTCTGATAATCGAGGTAATAGGCGTGCTCCCAGACATCGCAGGTCAGGACAGGCTGAAGACCCGAAACAATTGGCGTTTCAGCGTTAGACGTGCTTGTAACCTCCAGCGTTCCGTCGCGGAGTACGAGCCACGCCCAGCCGCTTCCAAACTGCCCGGTCGCTTTCTCCCGAAACTCCTTCTTGAAACCATCGAGACCGCCAAAGGCATTTTCAATCGCATCCATGGTTTCGCCTTCGGGCGCACCGCCGCCGTTCGGTGTCATGCACTGCCAAAAGAAGCTGTGGTTCCACGCCTGCGCAGCATTGTTGAATAGCGCCGTGTCCTTGTCACGCGCTGCCGCAACGACAATCTCGTACAGCTCCTTGCCTTCGTGGGGCGTTCCTTCAATCAGGCCGTTCGCCTTGTCGACGTAACTCTTGTGATGCTTTCCGTGATGGAACTGAAGCGTCCGTTCAGACATGTGTGGCGCCAGGGCATCTAGGGCGTATGGTAATTCCGGAAGACTGATGGGCATTGATTTCTCCTTCTGTCGCGTCGAAATCCTGTGTTCGATGAACGTGGGATTTTGCGTCATCTACGCAGTGAACGCCGCGGCCGACGGAAGGTTCCGTTCGCGCGGGCACTGACTTGCGCCGATTCCGGCCCGCGTATCGCCTGTTTCAATACCCGATAGCGGAACCGGCGGATGGTTCTGTCCGTTACTGCGCTATCATGGCGGCCAAGAAAACCACACCATCGTCTTCGGCCCGGAAGAAGACGACACGGTCATCCAGTCACGCCGGTCGAGGTATCGAAGGCAGGCGTCCGTCCTGGTCCGGTAACCTGCGTCTGGCATTGGTGTCGGTACCCGTGAAGTTGTACCCGGCGACACAGGGCGGCCAGCATATCAGCTTTCACCAGATCCATGAACCGTCGGGGAAACGCATCCGCTACGAAAAAGTTGTCCCGGGGATCGGTCCTGTCGATACCGACGACATCGTGAAGGGATACGAACTGGAGAAGGGAAAATATATCCTGATCGACCCCCACGAACTTGAGGATATAAAATTGGAAGCCAGAAAGACGCTGGATCTCGTGCAGTTTGTCGGCCATTGCGAAATCGACCCTATCTGGTTCGATCGGCCCTATTACGTCGTCGCCGACAATGAATTGGCCGAAGAGGCCTATGGCATCCTGCGCGAGGCGCTCCGGTCATCGGAACGGGTCGGGATCGGGCAATTTGTCATGCGGGGTCGTGAGTATATCGGCGCGCTGAAGCCGTCCGGGCAGGGCATGTTGCTGGAAACGCTGCGTTTCGACGATGAGGTGCGGAGTGCGGCGCCATATTTTTCAACGCTTTCGGACACCCGTCCGGACAAGGAACTCCTGGATCTGGCGAAGGAACTTATCGAGCGAAAATCCGCCGCATTCGATCCGACAAAGTTCAAGGACAGCTACACCGCTGCGGTACGCGAGTTGATCGATGCAAAAGCGAAGCGGAAGAAAGTCGTCAGGGTTGACGAGGAGGAAGGCGCGTCCGGCGGCGCGAATGTGATTGACCTTGTTGAAGCGCTGAAGCGAAGCGTTAGCGGGGCGAAGTCGGACAAAAACCGCCGGTCGTCCTCCGGTGGCCGGCAAAAAAAGACCGGATGATTCATGGCCTCCTCCCGGAATCGCCAAAGGGCGAGTGCTCTCGATGTTTACAATCGCAAGCGCCGATTCGGCGAAACGCCTGAGCCGAAAGGGAATGTAAGCCGCGCCCGGAAGGGGAATCTTTATGCCATTCAGAAGCACGCTGCTCGCCGGCTTCATTACGACCTGCGCCTGGAACTGGATGGCGTCCTGCTGAGTTGGGCCATCACGAAAGGCCCAAGCCTGGACCCCTCGCAAAAGCGCCTGGCGGTCCGTACGGAAGACCATCCTCTGGAATATGCAAGATTCGAGGGGCGCATTCCCGACGGCCAGTACGGTGCGGGCCCGGTACTCCTGTGGGATGAAGGAAACTGGATGCCGGACGATGATCCCCGGGAAGGCCTGAAGGCAGGAAAGCTGACCTTTCGATTGAACGGCGAGCGGCTGAAGGGCGGATGGGCGCTTGTTCGCTTCAAGGGAAAGGGATCGGAAAAGCGGGAAAACTGGCTGCTCATAAAGGAAGATGACGAATTTGCCGACCGTGAAACCGACGTCACCGGGGCGGCGACGGACAGCGTGGCTTCGGGCCGCACCATCGATGCCATTGAGACGCATCCCGAAGTACAGCGGGAGAGCGGCGGCAGAACGAACAGGCGTCGCAAGACCGGCGGCGCACCGCTGCCGGCGTTTCACAAACCCGCATTGGCCACACTGGTAGACGAAGTACCTGAGGGTGACGTCTGGCGGTTCGAGGTGAAGTTCGACGGATACCGGACAATCGCCGCGGTTTCCGGTGACGTAGCACATCTGTACTCGCGGAGCGGCCTCGACTGGACAGCGCGTTATCCGAAAATCCCGGATGCGTTGTCTGCGTTGAATCTGAATGGCGTACTACTCGATGGAGAGGTCGTCGCTATCGACGGAAACGGTCGTTCGGACTTTGGTCTGCTGCAGGACGCGCTTAAATCAGGTTCGGGCAATCTGTCGTATTTTATATTCGACCTTCTTGCCGACGGCGGCAGCAGCCTTGTTCGCCAACCCCTTACGCAGCGGAAAGCACGGCTTAAGGAACTGCTGAGCGATCTGCCGCGCAAGGGACCGCTCTATTACGTCGACGACGTTTCGGATGGCGCGACATTATTGGACACACTGTGTGACAGGGGCTGGGAAGGCATCATTGCCAAGCATATGAACGCGCCTTACCGGCCGGGGCGCGGACGTAAATGGCTGAAGGTAAAATGCAGCAAGGATCAGGAGTTTGTCGTTGTGGGATGGTCGCCGTCGAGCAAGGGTCGGCCGTTTGCTTCGATCCTGCTGGGTCAATACCATGGCGACAGGCTCGTGTATGCCGGCCGCGTCGGAACCGGGTTCAGCGAATCGGAATTGGGCAGGCTGGCGACGCGGTTCCGCGCCCTGTCGCGAAAGACGTCACCGCTGGATACGCCGCCACCAGGTGCGATAGCCAAATCCGCCCGATGGATCAGGCCCGAGCTTGTGGCCCAGATCGCCTTTGCGGAATTCACCCGGGATGGCCTCGTCCGGCACGGAAGGTATCTGGGGCTGCGCGAAGACAAGAAGCCAATGGAAGTCACAGCAGAGCGGCCGATCAGGCCCGTGGACCAAGATGAGGTGGACAGGATGCCAGATGCGGAGGACAAGACAGTTGCCGGGATCCGCCTGACCCACCCGGATCGCGTCCTGTTTCCCAGGCAGGGCATAACGAAACACGGTCTCGCGGAATATTTTGACGCCGTTGGAGAGCGCATGCTTCCCTATTGCGGGAACAGGCTCGTGAGCCTTGTTCGATGCCCGCAGGGTCGCCAAAAAAGCTGTTTCTTTCAGCGTCATGCGGGGTCGGGATTGCCGTCCGATCTCAAATCGATGGAAATTCCCGCGAAATCCGGCGGCACGGAAAGCTATCTCTATCTGACGCGAAAGGCCGGCCTCGTCGCCGCGGCACAGATGGGTGTCCTGGAAATACATGTCTGGGGGTCGCGGATCGACGATATCGAGCGGCCGGAACGAATTGTATTCGATCTTGATCCGGGTCCGGGGATCGATTTCTCCGAGGTAAAAGATGCAGCAACAGACATGCGGGATGCGCTGGATGCCCTCGGTCTGAAATGCTTTCCGTTGCTCACGGGCGGCAAGGGCATTCATGTGGTTGTACCGCTCATGCGGCGTCACGAATGGCCTGTCGTAAAAGCGTTCGCAAAAGCGCTTGCGGAACGGTTTTCCGATCATGACCCCGAACGATTTACGGCGACCATGAGCAAGGCCAGGCGAACGGGACGCATCTTCATCGATTACCTGCGCAATTCAAGGAGCGCAACGGCAATCGCGCCCTATTCTCCGCGCGCGCGGGAGGGAGGGCCTGTCGCATGGCCGGTGTCGTGGGACGTGCTGGGCGACTTCAGTGCGGCGAACATTGTCACAATCGACAAGGGCCGGGAGCGCCTTGCAGGACGGGATCCATGGGAAGGGTACGGTAGCGTTCGCCAGGGCCTGAAACAATCCGCATTGAACGCGTTGAATGTAAAAGCGGCATGATCCGCGGTTGCCGCAACAACGGCGCAGCGCGCGCGCCGGGAATGTCGCAAACCAGGAACCAACGCCCCTGGGCAACCGTTTACTTCGAATGTTCGCAGTAACCGGAGAATCCCAATGGCGGAAAGAACGCTGGAATGTTTTGGCGGCAACGTTATGTGCTTGCTACGCCGTATGACAGTTTACGGGTTACTGGGCGCCGGTATCGCTGCGGCGCCGGCGTCCGCCGAAACATGCCTCGAACAGGCGCACGAAATAGCTGACATCTACGGGCTTTCGATTGATCCGCCGGATATCGGCCGGGAAAACGTGCCGGGAACCGAGGCGCCGGACGAGGCGCCGCCGCAAGGGGGCGTATTCGAGCCCGCGCCCACTGGTGACCAGGGAGTCATGGAACCGCCTGACGACCGACGCTACGGCATGCCCACCACGCCGGACGTAAACGGTGGCGCAAAACCCGCAGAAAATCAGGATCTGGCAGGACTGAATCCGTCTGACCGGATCCTGCTGGAGTCGATCCTTATTGCCGCCCGGGCAGAAGCCAAAAGAGGCAATGAAATCGATTGTTACAACCAGCTCGAAAAAGCCGGAAAGGTAATTCAGCGGCAAGTGCGGTAATTCCGGATGACCTTGAGCAATGTGCGGTTCAGCACCGAAAATTCGAAAGGCCTTCGGAACCGTGCAGGCTGTTTCGCGTTTGATTTTAAGGCGTCTCCGTCGATGGCGGAGCCCGGGAGAATTCCCACCGACCCCAACGAGAGGGGGAAAATGATGCGCTACCTGATTTCTGTTAGAGCAATTCCCAGGCCGATTGAACCGGTCTGCTACCGACGACGATGACGCGGACCCGCGTCGCCCGACCTGCCGTCGCTCAGTGATTAAGTCTCGGTCTGCATGAATGGCGATCGGTCGAATATCCACATGTCCGCATGCAGGCGGGTCTGAACAATCTTTAATTTTACCGGCTGATTTGTGTATTGAAAGAGAGGGGAGACATGGAGTTTATGTTGTTAATGGTTATCGCTGCCCTTATCGCCATTCTGGCGTGCTACATTGGACGAAAAATGGACACCACAAAATAAAGACAAGTGAATTATAAACCTGTGCCCGGCAGGCCGGGCAGTCATTTAAACCGGGCGAGCGCATAGGGGATGGTCAGGTAAAGGCAGCCAGTTATAGCGGTTCTATCTCGTAGTTCCTTGCCGGCGCCTTGCGTGCGTCATCGCGTTGCCCGGGCTGCAGTACCTTGCGAAGCCGGGCCATGGAAACGGGCTTGCTCAGGATAGGCCCCTCTGGCATCGTCGCGCGCACCAGCCTTTCATCGCAGCCGGTAACGTAGATGAACGGGATGGACCGATCGCAGAGTTCCTGGGCTACGTCCGTCGCAAGACTTTCTTCCAGTTCCACGTCGACCAGGGAAAACTCGACGTCGCCATTGGATATCAGTGCGATCGCTTCTTCCACTGTCTTCACAGGCCCTATCACTTCATGGCCCAGCCGCCATAACGCGTCTTCCAGATGCATGCCAACGAATACATTGTCCTCAACGATAAGCACCTTCACGACGACATCCCGGTTATTGGCACTATAGTATTGAAACGAGCTCATCGGGGGTTTTGTTCCGGTGATTCCTGTCCGATACCGGAATTTAATACCGGACGATACGGATGCTGTGTCGGCCATCCGGTCGGATCACGGCCAGCCGCATGCACACCGCCGCCCCGCGTCCGTCTGGCCGGAAGCGGGCGCGTCGCGGACGGTGGCGCGGGCCGTCATCCGGTTTCGAGCAGGTCTTCAATCCTGATGGGGAAATGGCGCACGCGCTTTCCCGTGGCGTGATAGACGGCATTGGCAACTGCGGCGTTTGTGCCCACGTTTCCCAACTCTCCGAGCCCCTTTACGCCGGCGGGATTCACTTCGTTGTCTTCTTCGGGAACAAACAGAACATCAACCTCGCCGATATCCGCGTTGACCGGCAGCAGGTAATCCTGCAGGTCCCGGTTGACGTAGCGCGCGGTATGGGGATCGATCTGGGTTTCCTCCAGCAGCGCGCAGCTCATGCCCCAGATCATGCCGCCCATCAACTGACTGCGCGCCGTGCGCGGGTTCATGATCCGACCGGCGGCAAAGGCGCCGGTCATTCGCGGTACGCGTATTTCCCGGGTGCGCGAGTGCACGCGGACCTCGACGAATATTGCGCCGAACGCATACATAAGCTTGCTGCCCATATACTCGCCGACCATGCTGGTTTTGCCGTCGTAAAGCTTGCGGATTGCGTCATCGGGCGCCCCCGCGGGTACGAACTCGGCATATTCCTCGATCATGCCGGCCCCCATGGACCTGAACACTTCCTCGATTCCAAGGATGCGGTTTTCACCGGCCCTGACCGCGCCGTCTTTTATCCGGAACGAGTCGGGGTCTCCGTTGCCAAGACGGCTGTCCGCGGGTGCGGCGCGAAACAAACGGTCGCGGATGCGATCGCAAGCCTGCATCACCGCCGAACAGACGCTTGCCGTACTGTTCGAACCGCCGGATACCGGCGCCGGGGGCAGGTCGGTGTCGCCCATCGCGACCGAAACGGACGACAGCGGCACGCCCAGCCGCTCGGCGGCCATCTGGGCGGCGACCGTTCGAATCCCCGTGCCAATCTCGTGCGAGGCGCTCTCCACCAGGACGCTTCCGTCCGCCCCGAAGCGCACCCGCGCCGTCGCGGCGGCAACGTGTGTCGGATACGTGGCGGTGGCGCAGCCGAACCCCACAAGCCATTCGCCGTCGCGCATGGATCGCGGGGCCGGGTTGCGGCGCGACCAGCCGAACGCATCGGAAGCGGCATCGTAACACTGCATCAGGGAACGGCTGGTGTAAGTCTTTCTGGAAACCGGGTCGATATCGGTGTCGTTGATCCGGCGCAATGCCACCGGGTCGATCCGGAGCTTTTCGGCCAGTTCGTCCAGCGCCGTTTCCAATGCGAAAACGTATGGCGTTTCCGGCGGCGACCGCATGTAACCGGGGGTCTGGCGATCCGTTCGCACGGCATATGTGCGCGCACAGACGGCGTCATAACCATACAGACGAACCGTAAGGTCGTTTCCCCCGGTGATATAGTCGTCCGTGCGTGACGTCAGCTCCCAGCCGTCATGGCCGAATGCGGCGATCCGCCCGTCCCGGTGCGCCCCTATCCGCACGCGCTGACGCGTTTCCGCGCGGTAGCTCGTTGTGGTGTAACCCTGCATGCGCGTGGCAACGCAGCGGACGGGCCGGCCGAGGCGCCGGGCCGCAACCGCGACGATGGCCGTACGCGGTGTGATCGGTCCTTTCGAACCGAAGCCGCCGCCGACATACGGGCTGATCACACGCACCAGGCCGGGCTCGATCCCAAGCTGGGCGGCAATCTGTCCCCGGAAGCCAAACACGTTCTGGCTCGGCTCATAAACCGTGAGGCGGCCTTCCTCCCAAACGCAGGTCGTGGAGAACAGCTCGATGGCGTTATGGGTCTCGGATGCCGTATGATATTCCAGATCGAGCTGGACAGGCGCATCGGCGAAAATGGCGTCGAAGTCGCCTGTCGACACCGCGCTGTCCTCGTCCTCCTCAACCTCGACTCCATCAGCCGAAAGGGTGCCGGCGGCCGGTTCGCGGGCATAGGTAATCGCAACGGCCTCGGCGCCCTCGCATGCGGCCTCGTAACTTTCGGCAACCACGAGGGCGACAATCTGGCCGTCATGGACGATGTCCTGCGTATGCAGGGGGCCGAGCGATGTAAAACTGGATGTCCCGAAGCCGGGCGGGTTCACACCCTCCATATCGCCATGACTCAGGATATCGAGCACGCCTGGAACAGCCCGCGCCGCATCCATGTCGACCGCCTCAATCCGGCCGCGGGCGATATCGCTCGTTACCATTACGGCGTGGGCAAGGCCGCGCAACCGGAAATCGGCGGCGTAGCGGCATGCGCCGGTGACCTTGAGACGCCCGTCGATACGCGGCGGCGCCATGTCCGCTTCGCCCCGGGACGATCGGGTCGTATCATCCATCCCCGATCTCCATCGTGACGGTTTCAAGCAGTGCGCGCATGACGGTCTGCCTGCCCAGCGTCAGCTTGAACCCGTTGCGATCGCGTGTTTCTGCGTCGGCAAATGCGCACTCGGCCGCATCCCGTGCAGCGGCTTCGTCGAGCTTGCGCCCGCGCAGGAGGGCCTCCGACTGCCGCGCCCGCCATGGGACCGTTGCGACGCCGCCGAGGGCAATTCGTACGTCGCGCACGATGTCGCCGTCGAGATCGAGCGCAACGGCCGTCGATGCCTGCGCAAACTGATACGAGGCCCGGTCGCGTATCTTTACGAAGCGTGACCGCCGGGTATGCGGGCCTGCCGGTACCGAAAAGAAGGTAATCAACTCGCCAGGATCGAGGATCGTCTCGATTTCCGGGGAATTGCCGGGCGGACGGTGCAGGTCGGCGAAGGCGATAATCCGGCCGCCGCCTCGGCTCATCGTTTCCACCGTCGCGTCCAGCACGATAAGCGCCTGTGCGAGATCCCCCGGATAGGCCGCGATACACGCATCGCTTACGCCAAGGATGGCGTGTTCGCGGTTGATGCCGTTGAATGCGGCGCAGCCGCTTCCCGGATCCCGCCGATTGCAGGGCCACGACCGTTCGCGCAGATATTCGCATCGCGTTCGCTGCAGGACATTGCCGCCAAGGCTTGCCATGGCGCGAATCTGGGGCGACGCGGCGAGGCGCAACGCGTCGACGATAACGGGATAGCTGCGACGGATTTCGGGATGCGCCTCGGCATCGGCCATTCGAACCAGCGCCCCCAGCCGCAATTCCTCCGGGTTCGCCCGGATCGTTCCGGGATCGCCTTGCGCCAGGGAATTGATGTCGATCAGCGCCTCGGGACGCTCGACGCCGAGCTTCATATAGTCGATCAGGTTGGTGCCGCCGGCAATGAACCGGCAGTTGTCCGATTGTGCCGAGATCGCCGCATCGCGCGCGGTTTTTGCGCGTTCAAAGCTGAAGCGCTGCATGTCAGCCGTCCTTCATCCGGTCGCGGGCCTGTTCCACCGCGGCGACGATGTTCGGGTAGGCCGCGCAGCGGCAGAGATTTCCGCTCATGTAGTCACGGATATCGGCGCCGGATTCCGCATGCCCCTCAACAACACATGACACCGCCGCCATGATCTGGCCTGGCGTGCAATAACCGCATTGAAAAGCGTCATGATCGATGAAGGCCTGCTGCATCGGGTGCAGTTTTCCGTCGGCGCCATAGAGCCCCTCTATCGTCACGATGTTCCGTCCGTCCGCCATGACAGCGAATGTCAGGCACGCGAGAGCCGGGCGGCCTTCCATATGGACGGTGCATGCGCCGCACTGGCCGTGGTCGCAGCCTTTCTTGGCGCCGATCAGGCCCAGCCGGTCGCGCAAGGCGTCAAGCAGGCTGGTACGCTCATCCACCGCGATCCGGTAATGGCTTCCGTTGACATGCAGATCGACAGTATGTTCCTGCGCCACGGTCTCGGTCATTCTCGCCTCAATGGCAGGTGCGGGCAGCCATGGTTCCCGTTCGGTTAACGGCGGCCGGGACAATTCGTTCCCGTTAACGCGACGTCAGCGGACCTGGATGGCGGTCGCCCGGAAATCATTGCTCTGTGGCGCGCATCGAGGGACGGTCGCGAAACCTGCGATACCATCGGGCAAGCGCGGGCGACCGGCTGCGCCAGTCGTCGTCCGGAAGATATTTATCGAGCCAGCCAAGCGTGCAGGCCACGGCTATCTGACCCAGATTGACGGGGCCGGTCATGACCGTTCCGGCAACCGATTCCAGTGTCTCTATTATCTGCTGCATGCGCTGCCATTGCGCGGACGCAACGTTGTCGCCTGTATCGGGCCAATGGAGCGCCTGGTAGCGGTATAGCGCCGCCTCGAACAGTTCTTCCGCCGCCGATTCAAGCTGATCGATTTCAAGTCGCGCCTCGCCGGCGCCGGGAATCATGCCCGGGCGTTCATGCAGACTGTCCAGACAGGCGCAAATCTGCTGCGCGCCGACAATGACAGTCCCGTCGTCCAGGGCCAGTCTGGGTTCCTGAACGACTCCCGCCGCCCGTGCCGCCTCCGAAGCCTCGACGTCCGTGCCGCCGGTCCGGACAATATCCAGTTCGTCTTCGAGGCCCGCTTCCATCGCCGTCACGAGTATGCTGCGCGTACTGGGAACGATTGGATTGCAATAGAGTTTCAATTGCTGGCTTCCGTCTCGCCGGGTATGGGCAGTTGCTGTGACGTATTTTCAGCAAACGCCGGATTTCGGTTTCGGGTTCCACATGGACCTGTGTCCTGTGCCCCGATTCTACCGATTGCGTCCTTGCTTTCCCCGTCGACTGGCAGTTGCAAAATCCTGGCAGCGTTAATACTATCTTAATGTGGCTTAATATCTGGACGGTAATGCGCGCCGCGAAGCCCTGTTGCCGGGGAACCACCGGCAGGGCGGTCTGAAGCGGGTTGCGGCGCCTGTCCAGTGACAATGCGACAAAATAAAGACCCTGACACTGACATTTGCGTTCCAAGGAGGCCGTAATATTCACGTAGATCTTTTGAAAGACAGGGGGGTGCCTTCCGATGGACGATATGCTGTCCCGTCATCGCATTCTCGTGCTGGAAGACGAGATGATGATAACGATTTTACTGGAGGAACTGCTCGACGAGTTAGGCTGCCGGAACGTGGTAGTGACGAGGAAACCTGCCCAGGCGTTGCGGGTGCTGACGGAAAAAGGCATCGACGCCGCGATCCTCGACGTGAATCTGAATGGTCAGGATAGCTTCGTGGTCGCCGACGCTCTCGCCGGGAAAGGCATACCGTTCATATTCTGCACCGGCTATAGCGACAGGGTTGTCGAGCCTAAATACGCGGACCGACAGGTCCTGAAAAAGCCATTCCGGTTATATGAACTGGAAACGGCGCTCCGGCGAATCCTGCAGTAGGTGCGCCCGAGGCTCCCGGGATGGAACGGTAATGGCGTATTTCGCGTTTACCGTACTCGCCGGCCACTTCACGGCGCGTTTCTGATGCGAAAATTCAGGATGGCGATGCATTGGCAACCGATTTTCCCATAGTGGCGCTGGGTTCGTCCGCGGGCGGGCTGGAACCGATGCAGGCGTTTTTCCGGACGATCGCGCCGGATACCCCTATGGGCTTTGTGGTGATTGCGCATCTTTCGCCGGATCGCGAGAGTATGCTCGTGGAGATTTTACGCCGTAGTGCGCCGATTCCCGTAAAGCCGGCGGTAGACGGCGATGCGGTCGAGCCGGGCAGCGTGCATGTTATTCAGCCAGGCACTTTACTGACGATTGAATCGGGGCGGCTGAAGGTGGCCGCCGCCGGAAACCAGCGCCCGCTCAACCAGATCGACATCTTTTTTTCCTCGCTGGCGGCGGATGCGGCGGAACGGGCGATCGGTATCATCCTTTCGGGTACAGGCAGCGACGGGACCATCGGCGTCAAGAGAATCAAGGAACATGGGGGCCTGTCCATCACCCAGGGCGCCGATCATTCCACACCGAAGCATACCGGCATGCCTGAAAGCGTCATAAGCGCCGGTCTGAGCGACTATATTCTTCCGCCTGAAAAGATGATGGATCGCATTACCGCCTACCTGAAGGCCGCGGAAAGTGTTGCAACCGCAATAGAAGAAGAAACGCCGACGCAGGATCCCGATGCGGTTCGTCTGGAGATATGCGCGCTGCTTGCAAAGCAGTTGGGACATGATTTCAGCGGTTACAAGGAAGGCTCGTTCATGCGCCGTGTGCAGCGGCGGATGCAGGTGCTGCAGATTTTCAACGTTGGCGACTATGTGGATACATTGCGCGACAATCCGGCGGAACACGAAGCCCTGTTTCGGGACCTGCTGATAGGCGTCACCTATTTTTTTCGCAACGACGATGCGTTTGAAAGTCTGGAAAAAAACGTAATTCCGGAACTTGTGGAGGATATCGACCCGAATACGGATGTTCGGGTCTGGGTTCCGGGATGCGCAACCGGGGAGGAAGTATACTCACTGGCTATCCTGTTGAGTGAAGGTGCGGCAAGGGCGGGATCGCGTCCCAAAATCTGCATTTTTGGCAGCGACCTCGCCGAGGACGCACTGGCGGCCGCGCGAGCGGGAAGATATCCGGCCCCGCTGCTGCGCGGCGTATCCGAAGAGCGCAAGGAACGCTTCTTCGACAGCGACGGTCTCACCTATACCGTTCGCAAGGAGTTGCGTAAACTGTGTGTATTCTCGCATCACAATATTACAAACGATCCGCCTTTTCCGCGGCTCGACCTGATATCGTGCCGCAATCTTCTGATCTATTTTGGCAGCGACCTGCAGCAGCAGCTACTTCCGGTGTTTCACTACGCTCTTCGATCCGGGGGATTCCTGTTCCTTGGGACATCGGAGAGCGTTTCCAGGGGAACCGAACTGTTTACGCCGGTGGACAGCACGAATTCGATTTTCAGGCGCAACGATGATCCGGGCCGCGCCGCGCCTGCCCCGATATTGCCCTTTACCAGAACCCGTTCGGCCGGCGAGGGGCATTACAGAAACAGGACGGCCGGCATGTCGGCGGTGAGTCGCGCCGTCGGTGAACTGGTCGTGGCGCGCTATGTCCCGCCGCACGTGGTCGTGGATCGTTCCGGGAATATTATCCATTCGTCGTCGGGCACCGGAAAATATCTTGAACTTTCCACCGGAAAGCCGATCCAGCAGATTCTGCCGATGGCCCGGAAGGAATTGCGCTTCGATTTAATGCTCGCCTTGAAGGAGGCCCGGGAAGGGAACCGCGCTGCATCCCGGCGTGGCATGATGCTTGAACCGGACAGCGACAAGGTACAGGCGGTCGTCCTGATCGTTGAGCCCCTGACCATCGACAGGGAAGAACCGCTGTATGTGGTCCTGTTTGACGAAACCGGACCGACGCAGGTCCGGGAGAATGACAGCATTCCCCTGCCGGCCAATCGCTCCGAAGACGATGGCAGACAGCTGGAGCAGGAATTGCACGAGATGCGTGAGCGTATTCAGCTGTTAACGGAGCAATATGAGATTTCATTGAACGAAGCGCGGTCCACGAATGAAGAGCTGCTTTCGCTGAATGAGGAGCTTCAATCGGCAAATGAGGAACTGGAGACCTCGAAGGAGGAGTCTCAATCGATGAATGAGGAGCTCCAGAGTGTGAATGCCGATCTGGAGTTGAAGATGCGCGCGCTCGATACGGCGCACAGCGACCTTCAAAATGTCTTCGCAGGCACGGATATTGCCGTTGTCTTCCTCGATCTGAACCTGCGAATTCGCATGTTTACGCCGAAAGTACAAGGAATTTTCAATTTGCTCCCGAGCGATCGGGGCCGTCCCCTGACCGACATTACATACAAGGTGGACCTGCCCGATCTGTGCGACAACATTCAGTCGGTTGCGAATTCCGGCGAACCGCTGGAACGGCGCGTGAATTGCGGCGATCAGCATTTCCTGATGAGAGTACTGCCGTATCAGGGCGGCGGCGAGGGAGTCGAGGGAACACTCGTGACGTTCGTGGATGTCAGCGAGATCGTGCATGCGGAGGATCACCTTCGCACCATGATCGACGAGTTGAACCACCGCGTACGGAACATGCTGACAGTCATAATGGCGCTGGCCAGGCTGACCGCCCGCCGCACCACCGATCCCGAAGCGTTCGTGGAGGTCTTCTCGGGCCGCCTGGAGGCCATGGCCACCTCCTATAATCTTATCTCGCAGGAGGGATGGACCAGTGTCGACCTGGCCGAACTGATCCGCGATGCAACGCAGGCGCATGAACTGTCCGGTGACGCTTGCATCTCGCTTTCGGGTCCGCCGTTGCGGGTCAATCCGAAGGCCGCCCTGGCGCTTGGCATGGTTTTGCATGAACTGGGAACCAACGCGGTGAAGTATGGCGCGCTTTCCGCGTCCGAAGGCAGGGTATCAATCGACTGGAAGACAGAACAGGACGAGATTGGAGACTGGCTTGTCCTACGCTGGCGAGAAACGGACGGTCCCGCTGTCGTCGCGCCCAGGGGAAGCGGCTACGGAACAACGCTGATCGAACGTGAAGTGGAATACGAACTCGACGGCACGGTGGATATCCGCTTCGACCCTGACGGTGTTCGTGCGGTGTTGAAAATCCCCATGCAGTCCCAGTCGCAGCTTATTACACCCGGAGCCGCAGCCCCGGCGACCGACTGCTGACATTCTTCGATGACCTATGTCCTGCCGGATTTATTCAGTCACGGAATGCTGATCGGCGTTATTCACGTGATCCTGGGAGGCGCCGTAACGATCCATGTTCTTCTCCGCCGCAGATCCGTCCGGGCCGCGATTGCCTGGATCGGGGTGGCGTGGCTGTCGCCGCTCTTCGGCGCAACCGCATATTATTTCTTCGGGATAAACCGCGTTGCCCGTCGCGCCTCGCGACTGCGTCAGGCGATCAATTTGCGCGCGGCTGCGCCGCAGGGATGCGCCGCCCCCGAGATTCCTGAAAACATCGGCCTCATAGCACGCGTCGTCAAACAACTGACGGGGCAGGCGCTGACCGGCGGCAACAGCATCGTTGCGCTGGAATGCGGTGACAAGGCTTACCCGGCGATGCTGTCCGCGATACGGAATGCCCGGCACAGCATCGCGTTTGCATCCTACATCTTTCGGGCCGACAGGGTCGGCCGGTTATTCATCAAGGCGCTTTGCGAAGCGCAAGCGCGGGGCGTCCATGTACGGGTGCTCATCGACGGCATCGGCGGCGGCTATTTTTACGCGCCCGCGGTTCGGGCGCTACGCCGCGAAGGCGTAACCGTTGCGCGCTTCCTCCATAACAGGCTGCCCTGGCGGATGCCGTATCTGAACATGCGCAGCCACAAGAAAATACTGGTCGTGGACGGCAGGACAGCTTTTACCGGCGGGATGAATATCGCTGACGAGAACGTTATCGGCCGTCACCCGGAGCATCCCGTTTCCGATATTCACTTTCGCGTGGAGGGCCCGGCGGTTCGCCACCTTATGGAAACGTTTTCGGAGGATTGGGGGTTTACCACCGGGGAGATGCTTGACGACGACGTCTGGTGGCCCGAACTCCACAATGCCGGTTCTGTCTGGGCGCGCGGCATAAGTTCCGGTCCGGATGAGCAGGTCGGAATTCTGGAAACCGTTCTGGCCGCCGCGATTTTTGCGGCCAACAAACGGCTACGGATTGTAA
Organism: Alphaproteobacteria bacterium; assembly: GCA_040905865.1. Classification (NCBI taxonomy): domain Bacteria; kingdom Pseudomonadati; phylum Pseudomonadota; class Alphaproteobacteria; species Alphaproteobacteria bacterium. Next base: position 15,055 of record JBBDQU010000016.1, on the reverse strand, counting down.
CGCCGTATTTTCTCCCGGATGAGAAACTCATGTATGCGATAGAATGGGCGGCACTGCGCGGACTCTCGATAGACATCCTCATTCCGGAAAGGTCGGACCACCGCGTGCTGGACTGGGCCATGGGTGCGCATCTCAGGCAGCTGCCACCCGGCATCAGCATCTATCGGGTATCCCAGCCGTTCAGTCACGCGAAACTGATGACCGTGGATGGCCATTGGTGCCTGATCGGAACAGCAAACTGGGACACTCGCAGCACGAGACTGAACTTCGAATTCAATCTGGAGGCGTATTCCCGTGCAACCACCGCGGAAATTGACGGCATGATCGACGCAAGGATCGCGGTATCGCACCGGGTGCCGGCGTCGCAACTCGCGACGCAACCGCTTGCCTTGCGTCTGCGGGACGCGGCGGCGCGGCTGATGTTGCCGTATTTATAAGGTTTTGTTTGCCTGAAGTCCTTGAACTCCGTGCCGCTGTAACCATCTGTAATACCGGGTACCCTTGACCCGTATTCCATTTTACAAAAACCCGCAACATCCTGGTTGCTCGTCGGCCGGACGGAAGGACATTATTCTACAGGGAGTAGCCTGCGTGAAAGTAATCAGCTGGAACCTTCTGCGCCAGACAGGTGCGACTGTCGAAAACATTTCGATGCTTATCGACAGGGAGCGACCTGATCTCCTGTTGTTGCAGGAAGCGACGAACGATATTGAAGCCTTGACGTCGCTGGCCGGTGGAAACATCCGGCACATGCCGATGCCTGGCCGGATATACGGGCTGGCGGCCTGGACTCCGGGTCGCCTGGAGCAGCCGACGGAACTGTCGCTGCCTGTTTCCTCTCTGCCCGGCCGTCTGCCGCGCCGCATTGCGCAGATAGTGCAACTCAATGGAATTGCCTTTGCGAATATACATCTGTCGCACGGACAACGGCTGAACCGGCGTCAGCTTACTTACACGGCGGCGTCCCTTGAAGGTCCCGCCGCCATTATCGGGGATTTCAATGCTGTCGGTCCGATATTCCTTCGCGGCTTTACCGATATCGGTCCCCGTCGGGCGACGCACCGGGCAGCCAATGTCGTTCCGTTCCGGCTAGACCGATGTCTGGCGCGCGGCCTGCGCTGTACCAGTACCGGGATACTAGACCGCGGGCGTTCCGACCATTGCCCTATCGTTCTGGATCTGGCGACCTCCGGTGAGGAGTGCCTGGAAGCAGAGCCTGTCCGGATGATGTCATGGTACCGACGTCGGTAAGTGGAACCGCGACCGGGTCGATCTGAACAGGTGAGTCCGATAGACCTTACTGGAGAAGTGGCGCATCGGGTATGCAGCGGCAGGATATGCATCTCTGGAAGATAGAACCCGTGGCCGATCCCACGGATCCGCGCTGGCTGGACCATTCCCGCTGGGACGAAGTTATCGTGGAGGCGGAATCGTCCGGTACCGCCGTGGCCACCGCAGCCCGCGACCTGGGACCGGGCGGCCGGCACGTCGGTAACGAGAGTTCGCCGGAACGCTCCGGTTTCGAAGACGTAAAGCTGTACAGGGTCACACGGATAGGAAACGGTGAAAGGATCCCTTCGGCGAGTGCGCCACGTATCGTCAGGGCCGTTCGCAATGGCGTCGCCGTCGATCCGGGTTCCGTCGATTGACCTTTATCGTCGATGCGGGGCGCTATGATGGCATGCCGAACGGAACCGCGGCAGGTTCCATTCAATCCTGTGAAGCCGCCATATCTTCAATGAGACAGATCAGATTCACGTGTCGCCGACGGCATGTCTCCTTTGGTCATGAAACGGATTTCCTCGGCTATGTTGGTCGCGTGGTCCCCGATGCGCTCCAGGCTCTTGCCGACAAAAAGTGCCTGAATTTCGTTGGCGGCCGTTCCATGGGATACCTGAAGGTCAGCTATGATCGTGTGGAACAGGTCGTCATAGAGCTGGTCCATATGGTCGTCATTGCGATGTACCTGGTCCGCAAGCAAAACATCGCGATCGCCCAGTGCGCGCATCACATCGCGGAGCGAGCGCAAAACGAAATTGTGCAGCTGATCCAGAAGTTCCGCGCCTCCCCCGGAAGCAATCGGCTGGGGACCCGTGATCGACCGCTTGGCGATGTTCTTCGCGTGATCGCCTATCCGCTCCAGATTCGCCGCCACATGCTCCATTGCCAGTACTTCCCGCAGGTCGCGGGCAATGGGATTGAAACGGGAGAGTAACTCGACCACGGCGGCATTGATTTCGTCTTGCTGACGGTCGATGTCCAGATCTCTTCTTACCAGTTGTTTCGCGCCTTCGACGTCCCGGTCACGAAATACCTTTCCCGCTGTGTCCACCATTGCGATGACATGCTGTCCCATGGTCGAAATTCGCGAAGACAGATTGTCAAGGGCATCATCGAACGAACGCAGCGTATGCTTCTCAGTCATTTTCCGGCCTTCCGCGGTAACATTTCCAGAACTCAATCGCAAAGAGGATCAACCGTAGCGACCCGTGATGTAGTTTTCGGTTCTCGGATGCTTCGGCGCTCTGAAAATCTGCTCGGTTTCGCCGAACTCGATCAAATTTCCCAGATACATGAATGCCGTGCGGTGCGAGATGCGCGCTGCCTGCTGCATGTTGTGCGTCACGATTACGATCGTGACGCTCTCCGAAAGCTCTTGCACCAGGTCCTCGATCTTCGCCGTTGCGATCGGATCAAGCGCAGAAGTCGGCTCGTCAAGGAGCAGAATTTCGGGGTTCGACGCCAGGGCGCGAGCAATGCACAGGCGCTGTTGCTGCCCGCCCGAAAGGTCATAGGCCGAACCGTGCAGCTTGTCCTTGGTCTCGTCCCACACCGCAGCCCGTTTGAGCGCGCTTTCCACCGCTTCGTCGATCACCACGCGATTTCTGACGCCCCGCACGCGCAATCCGGCAGCGACGTTCTCGTATATGGATTTTGGAAAGGGGTTCGGTTTCTGGAACACCATACCGATGCGCAGCCGCACCAGTACCGGATCCGCATCGGGCCCGACCAGATTCTCGCCTTCAGGCTCGAGAATGATCCGCCCCTCGTAGCGGTTGCCCGGATAAAGGTCGTGCATCCGGTTGAGACTGCGAAGAAGCGTGGACTTGCCGCAGCCGGAAGGTCCGATAATCGCTGTCACCTTCCGATCGAGGATCGGCATGGTCACATTCTTGATCGCCTGCGTGCCGTCCGCATAAAAGAAGTTGAAGTCTTCGAGCCGGGCGCGCAGGTTCTCCTGCTCCGCTGCCGGCTTGATCGGGGGCGGCATTTTGTCATCCACCGGACCGGGAATTTCGGAGATCACGCTGGTCTGGGTACTGCTGAAGTTCATATCTTTCACCGTGGAATTAGTTTCTGTGCGCCTTGCGAAGCCGGTAGCGTATCCAGATCGCGATGCCGTTGAGCGAGAGGGTCAGCACCATCAGCACGACGCCGGTCGCCGCCGCGTTCGTGTGGAAATCGACCTGAGGGCGTGACACCCAATTGAACATCTGGATCGGCAGCACGGTGAAGGGCGCGGTCAGCCACTCGAAAGAAATGAATGGGAACTCACCCGACACCGGGGGCGGCGGCAGGAAGGCAATGAAAGTCAGTGCGCCGATCGTGATTATTGGCGCCGTCTCGCCGATGGCGCGACTGAGTCCAACGATGGCGCCGGTCAGGATACCAGGCCGCGCCGCGGGAATGATGTAGTTCCACATCACCTGCCATTGGTCGGCGCCAAGCCCGTAGGCGCCCTCCTTGATGACGCGTGGAATCGAACGCACCGCCTCGCGCGTGGACACGATAACGATCGGCAGGATCAGCAGCGCCAGCGTCATGCCGGCCACAATCACGGTCTTGCCGAGGTTCATGCCATAGACGAAGAGGCCGAGCGCAAGCAGTCCGTAAATGATCGAAGGCACGCCGGCGAGGTTCGCCACGTTGATCTCGATAATGTTCGCCAGCTTCCCCTTCCTCGCATACTCCTCCAGATAGAGGCCGGCTGCCACCCCGACCGGCACGGCAAGCAGCGCCGTTACCAGCATGACAAGGAGCGATCCGACCCAGGCCGAAAGGATGCCGGCGCGCGCGGCCCGGCGCGACGGGAAATTGGTCAGGAAATCGTAGTCGATCCGCGGCAATCCGCGCACCACGAGATCGCCTATCAAGGTGAGCAAAAGCGTCATGGCAATGGCCATGACCAAAAGCCCGCCAAGGGCAAAGACGATGTCCTTCCGCTTCGCTGCACGGACGGCGTTGAATGCAGCTCGGCTGGTATTGGTCGACGCGCCGAGATTTCCTTCCGTCGTAACGGCCATCTTAATAAGCCTCGCGGAACTTGCGGCGCAGATAGAAGCCGATGACGTTGAACGTGAGCGTGATGAGGAAGAGAAGCAGGCCGACCGCGAAGATCGTCGTGTATGCCAGCGACCCGTGCGCCACGTCGCCCAGGCTCATCTGCACAATGTATGCGGTGATGGTGGCCGCGCCTTCGCGCGGGTCCCAGGTGAGGTTGGGGTTTTGACCCGCGGCGATGGCCAGCACCATCGTCTCGCCCACCGCGCGCGACATGCCAAGAATGAACGCCGCTGTGATGCCGGAAAATGCCCCCGGAATGACCACCCTGATCGCGACCTGCCACTTGGCCATGCCGAGCGCGTAGGCACCCTCGCGCAGCCCGTTGGGCACGGCACGCATGGCGTCTTCGGAGATCGAGACGACATAGGGCAGAATCATGATGCCAAGGATGATGCCGGGCACCAGCAGGTTGATTCCCTTCAGCCCGGGGATGAAATTCTGCAGGAATGGCGTCATCACGAGCAGCGCGAAATACCCGTACACGACGGTCGGCACCGCTTCCAGCATCTCGAGCGCCGGCTTGATCGTCTCACGCACGGACGGTCTGGCGTACTCGCTGAGATAGATCGCCATGATCAGGCCGAAGGGAACGGCGATGATCATCGCGAGTCCGGCGGTCTGAAGCGTCGCCAACAGCAGGGGCAGCACCCCGAACTGCGGATCGGCAAAGACCGGAGTCCACATGGTGCCGAACAGGAAATCCGTGAGCGGAATTTGCGCGAAGAAGGGCCAGGCGTCACGCAGCAGGACGAACACGATGGCCGTGGTCACGAAGATCGACAGGGCCGCGCTGAGAAACAGAAAGGCGCGCATGACCTCGCCAATGATTTTTCGCCGCTTGACGAACCCGCTCTTGATCAGGTCCGAGCAGGTTGGAATGGCTGAATTTGGCAAGTGAACCCCCGATTAAATAGTTGTGGGGGGGGG
>JBBDQU010000016.1:0-9774 GCA_040905865.1 Alphaproteobacteria bacterium | reverse complement strand
CGCAAGGGCCCGCCACGGGTTTCGTCAGCCTCAGTTGGCGCTCAGCAGATCGTCCGGCGTTACCCCGACTTTGGAGCCACCGTCGAAGAACGAGCCGGTCTTGCGGGCGTCGATCTTCTTCTCAGCGAGAGTGAACGCCCGCTCGGGCAGAGCCAGATAGCCGGTTTCGGAAACCAGCTCGGGCGCATGCGCCGGATCGAACATGTACTTGGCGTATTCCAGCACTTCAGGCTTCTCGTCCAGGTGCGCCTTGTTGGCATAAATGAACAGCGGACGGGTCAGCGGCTGGTAGGCACCGGAAGCCGCGGTTTCGGTGGTCGGCGCGATGCACTTGCCGCCCTCGTAGGAGATTTCCAATGGCTTCACGCGCCCACGGTTCTCTTCGACATAGGCCAGACCCAGGAAGCCGATGGCATAGGGGTCGGACGACACACCCTGAATGGTGATGTTGTCGTCTTCGGTCGCTGTGTAGTCGCCGCGCGAAGCGCCTTCTTCGCCCAGCATGGCGAAGGTGAAGTAGTCGTAGGTGCCCGAATCGGTGCCGGCGCCATAGAGACCGATGTCCTCATTCGGATACTTTGGGTTGACCTGGCTCCACTTGGTGATCTTGCCCTGAGCCTCAGTCTCGTACATCGTCTTGATTTCTTCGACGGTCATGCAGGTGATCGGGTTGTCCGGGTGCACGATCACCGCCAGCGCATCCATCGCCACCGGCAGTTCGAGGAACTCGATACCGTTCTCCTTGCAGAGCTCCATTTCGGAACTCTTGATCGGGCGCGAAGCGCCCGAGAAACTCGTTTCGCCACGGCAGAACTTCTTGAAACCGCCGCCGGTGCCCGACACGCCGACCACAACGCGCTTGCCGGTTTTGATCTGGAATTCCTCGGCGAAAGCCTCGGAGACGGGAAATACGGTCGACGAGCCGTCGACCTGAATGACTTCCTGCGCAGCGGCGGTAGCGGCACCACCAGCCGCGATGCCGGCAACCAGTGAAAGCGTGAGTAGACTTCTTTTCATGATGATCCCTTCGTTTTAGAAGCTGTAATGGCTGGTAAAAGCAGCGCCTTTCTGGCGCGGGACCATGACAAGCATGTTAAGGATATGTGACAGTTTCATGAAAGACGGCTTGACCGCAGGTCAGAATGGACATTCTTCGTAGCCAGATCAAGACAGAAGCGAAATCCGGCTTTGCCGTTGAGTCTACGAAGATGGTTGCGGGTGCGGTATCTCCCGCTGTTCCACATTACGTCGCAGCTGCCGCGTCCGGTTCGAACAGTAAGTCGTTCAAGCGCGAATAACTCAGGATCGACCCGCGGTCACACTGCGTGGCGCCCGCTCGCTTTCGGCTGGTGAAGACGGTTCGGTCCTTTCAGAGGTATTCAGCACGACCGAGTCCTGAACCAGTTGCAATCGGCGGCGCACATCTTCCAGAAGCTTGTGCCTCACAACGGGAATATCGAAGATGACAGACGCCGGAATTTCCCATAACCGGGTCGGGCCCACGCTTTGCAGGCGATACCCGGACTGGAGCCCGAACAGGCACCGCTCCTCGTTGAAGGAATCGCCCGCACGCAGTGTCTCGGAAACAGTGTCGCCGACAAATCGCTTGAGGACGCCGTCTTCAATGATCCGAAGCATCTTCCGGTTGGCGTCGGTTTCCTTAACCAGCCCGTCGCCGATCACCTGAAGGGTCATTGCGGCGGCAATCCGGTTGTGGACTGTCGAGCCCAGTCTGTCCCCGAACACCCAGGTCGTTCGCAGCCAGGCCCTCTTTCTCACAAATTCTTCTATCAGGTGCTGGTGGCAGTACCGCGACACAAACTCCGCGTACTGAGCGCCTGGAATGACCAGGGCTTGCAGATAGCAGGTTGCCCGATAAGTATCCGAAGCCACCTTGTCCTGCAGGATTGGTATTTCGCCAAGGAGCGTGCCGGTGGACAACCGGACAGGTTCGGCGGTCAGCGACGACAACGCTTCCGCGTTGCCGGATATGATCAGCAGCAGATCGTTTACCTTTTCTCCCTCGTGCATCAGTATTTCGTGCGGGTTGAAGGTTCGGAGCTCGCTATTGAGCAATATATGCAGCCGTCCGGGCGGCTGGTCCGGAAAGTATCCCTTGAAAAAGTCATAGGCGATCCGGCGCATGTAATCCTGCGTCGACTGGATCAGGACATCGGCTGTTCCGAACTCCGCGCCGGAGCCGATGTGCCGCTCTTCCTTGCTCAGCCGGCGGGCGACGTGGGCCAGCACCAGCTTGTCGGATGGATCGTCGGAAAAATCACCGGCAGAGCCATGGATCAGGCCACCGCCGATATCGATTTTCTTCAAATGGGCAAACGCGCCGTAACTCTCCCTTGTCCTTTTGCGCAATGACTCGGATATCCCGGCGTCCCGCGACGGGTTTGCAACCATGGCATCCATGACATCATCCGACGCGATATCGGCCAGATGGGAATAATACCGGTACCCGTCCTCGCCCAGTGCGCGGAACTGGAATATTGTCGTTTCCATGGGGTGAGGGGACATCACCGGCTTGACATCAAGGCCATCCAGGTCATTCCATTTATCCTGAACCAGGTCGATGACGTTGAAATAGGTCCCGAATTCCTGCTCATCGATTGCGAGCAGGGCGGCAAATTTCTTGGTCACGGCGGCGCGGACCATCGGCGCAGCGTAGTAATTCAGTTTATGATCTGACTGCATCAGCGTTGTCAGCCCGGCAAAATGATCGTCATGACAATGGGTATGGAAAATTCCGTCTATTTCGTTCACGCTCAGACTCAGGGCCTGAAGAATGGCCTCCAGGTTCGGCCCGGCATCGATCAGGAAAAGGCGGCCCTGAAACGACAACACGCTGCTCATGCAGGGCCGGTCGATGTCCCAGCCATCGCCTTCACCGGTATGAATGACCGAAAAATAGTTCCGCTCGATTTTGTGCATGCCGAGCGGATAGGGCGACTCATAGGTTTCACCACGAGACAGGTTCATGTCGACGTCGACGTAAATATCCTGATAGTCGAAACGGTACCGGTTGAGCCCCAGCCGTCGAATGAAGACTCCGTCCCGGATTTCCATCCGTTCTATACCAACCGACAGGGTATCGAGGAGTTCGCCGGCTGAACGAATATTACCGAATGCGAAATGCAGCTTGATGCGCATCATTTCGTCGGCGGCTTCGTCGCTCAATCCGCTATCAATCAGTTCCTCTTTCGAAACAAGCCCGTAATTGCCGCGATGAATGTAATTGAGCTGCGCCTCGATCTGCTTTTGCAGGCCCAGCAGCAGCGGCTTTTGCCCTGTGTTGTTCGGGTGGCCGGGAAGGATCATGCCCTGTCGGTAGAGCATCTGGAGAACGGGAAACTCGGCGAGGTTGGCGAAGGCGCCGCCCTGCAGCATGATATCCGAAAGAAGGATGGTGTTGGGGCCGGTTTCGGTTTGTGCGCCCGTCACGTCGGAAGGAACAATCAGGCCGCGACGCATCAGGTGCTTGACGACATCGGCGGGACTGCCGCAAAGAACTCTCAGGCCAACGTCTTCGACTTCAACCCACTGTACACCCGGCGTAATATCGATTCTGCGTATGCTCATGACCTGATCGCGTTTCATTGCTGATTATTAAGGCATAATCAGTAGAGCCGCCAATACCCCGGTCGTTACTGCCGGGCAGTAGTCGTGGCCTCAACAAGCCACGATCTGTTTTAGATGCGCCCCAGCAACAGCAGCACAAGGACGATGATCAGGACAATTCCCATCCCGCCGGTGGGGTAGTAGCCCCAGTTTCTGCTGTGCGACCAGGTCGGCAGCACGCCGATGAGCATCAGCAGCAGAATGATGATCAGAATTGTTCCGAGTGACATGACGGTCTCCTGTTTTGAAAACGCCGGCGTACACCCGGCCGGAATTCGGCGGCGGACTCAGTTGTGCCCGCCGCCTCATCCATACCTGGCAAAGGACTAGCGCGTATTGACCGAAATCCGATTGGCGCGTTCCAGCGTATAGGCTGTGATAACGGCGCGCCGGTTCATGGCATTGCGTACGCCGTCGGCGGTCGCCACTGCCGGGTCGCTTTCACCTTCGGCCGTTATCTTCAGGTCCTCGTATTCGCGGACAACGAGCCCATGGCGGAGCAGTTCTTCCCTCACCGCAACCGCGCGCTTGCGGGACAGGATATCGTTGTATTCCGTGGTCCCCGAGCGGTCGGCATATCCCTTTACGGTCACAACGATGTTCTTGTCACCGCTGATGCGGGCGACCAGGCCTTCGATGTCGCGCCGCGCGGCGGCAGATATGGTCGACTTGTCAAAATCGAAATATGCCACGACGCGGTCGTTGGTCGGTACGTATTTCAGTTCGGGCTTAGCGGGTGTCTCGGCGACCTGCGCCGGCTGTGCGGCCAGAATTGCCGCGTTAAGCCGTTCGAGCGCCGTACGGAACTCGTCCTTGCATGAGGCTATGTCCGCCGCCTGCCAGGAAAGCGCCTGTCCGTCTCTCGTCAGCCCTTCGGCCGTCTGCTCGACCCAGCAGTCGTATTTCGCCTGGGCCGTTGCGGCCTGGCTCGGCGCCAGGTTTTTTGCATTTCTCTCAAATGCCCCTGTCAGCCGTGCGCGACCTTCCACCAGGTCGACCATATCCCTGGGGTCGACATCCCAGAGCTGCGGGACCGCGGGGATTTCGTCTGCCCCGCTGTTTACGGAAAGCGCCTTGGCGGCGTAATAGCTGGAGGATGGGTAGTCGTGCATTTCATCCGACTCGTAAAGCGCAAGAGTGCGGTATTCGCGCGCCAGCGCCGCCCGGAAATCGTTCCCGGTCGGTTGCATTGTCCGGACACTCGCCACGTTCTTGCTCATCTGGTCACTCATCCACGTCGCCTGCGCCGGCGCCAAAGCCACCGCAAAAGTGAGTGCCGCCGCCGCCGTGGAAATCATCAAACTATGTGTAAACATGATAGATCCTTATATTATGATTGTTACTGTCGGATCTCGCAGATCGCGTCACGCGGTCTGCTGTCCGGACGTCAATTTGGTTGGGAGTCGGCGGAAAACGTGGCGTAAGTCAAAGGACGCCTGTTTCGTCATTCCGCCGGGTTTATGTGCTGTCGGCTGCTTTTTAGGGATGCTGTAGCGCTATCGCACATGCCGGTCAGCGCCAGACCGGCTTGCCCAGGTCGACGTCATTCTCATCTGTGGCCGCGCCGACACCGGCGCCTACCGCGGCGCCGATTGCCGCCCCTGTTCCCGGGGACCCGACCAGGGCGCCGCCGACGGCGCCCGCGGCCGCGCCAATCCCGGCGCCACTCAGAGCGCGGTCACCCGTGCTGCTGCCGCATGCCGAAACGCCGGCCGCCAAAGCGATGATTGTCAGAACTGAAGTCATTTTATATTTCATAATTGAATTTCCACCATCGTATCCCCAAAAAAGCGGTATGCCGCAAAGGCGGCAGTGCATTGCAGGTAACGGACAGAGCAACTGTTTCTGCCCGCCTTCAACATAGACGTGGCAGAACCGTTTGGTCAGGATCGGAATATACTCAGACGCCGTCCCCGGCATTGTTTTCCCGCAGGCGACGTTTCCGGGGCCAGGCGGAAGGTCACAGCAACTTCAGGCGGTGAGACAAGGCTTTTTTGCACTTTCAGCGGCGTGTGCCGCAGCCGTTTCGTGAGTTATCGTCCGGTCATGACGACTGGCGTCGAAGAACCTGATCGCCAACACCGCCACGCTTCCGAAAAATGCGTAAAACGTCAGGCTCAAGGCATGCGGAATCGTGGCATCGACAGCCGGGTTGATCAGGGGCAACGCGATGTAAAAATTCATAATCCAGATGAATACGAGCAAAGCGACCGCGATAACGGATCTCGACACGGTCGATACCGTGCGGCGCGGCAGCAGGGAAACGGCATAATAAACCGTGGATCCGAACAGAATGGCGAGGCCGGTTTCGGCGGCAACGCCCAACGGGAAGGCCAGTTCTGCCGGCAGGCGAACGATGAACAGCGCCTTCGTCACGCCGCGCGCTATCGCCGCTGCGTCTCCTCCCGAAACACTGTGGTAAATGGTGACCCATATCATCTCAACGTTACAGATAAGGAGAACGGCCAGGCTCCCGGACACCCATGCCTTGTAGCGGTGCTGAACGATTGAGCAATCTTTGAAAGCGGCAGTCATCTGATCGACCTCCGGGATGGCGCGGAAACCGGTAAGATACTCTCAGTAAAACGGTTTTCGCCATTGATGGCGGGAATCGCCCCGAAGGGTAAAGCGCGGCGCCGTGGCAGTCGGTCTGCCAGGCGCCCGGCTGCTTTTCGGACGCCGTTAACAGGGAGATTGTGGAGGATCGTCAACATCCAGGCGCGCAGGCCGGTGCCCGGCCGGCATGACCGCCCTTTTGTCAGCGCCCGCAGGAGGCATTCCTGAACCAGTTCGTCGGCGGCAGCCTCGTTGCGGGAAACCGCGGCGGCATAATGCCGGAGCGAGGGAATATGGTTCTCGATATTCTGTACAGCGTCGTTCATCAATATTCTCCCGCGGCGTTTTCGTGTCCGGCCGCGGATCGGCCGTCGACCCCCATGCGGAACACTTGCCTGTGCTGCGGAGTTTTGCCGCTGCCTGTTCCGGCGCGGCAGCCTCGGATTCTACGCATTTCACCGCCCGGGCGACCGATCCATCCGGAGTCGTCCGGGCGGCAGCCGGCGCGGGATGCAATGCCGGCAGAATGCCGCCTATTTTCCGAGCAAGTCGCCTACCGGATTCAGATCTTCGATGTGGTCGCATATGGCCTTGATGGCCATCATGATCGGGATGCCCAGCAATAGTCCCCATATGCCCCACAGCCAGCCCCAAAACAGGACACCGGCGAAAATGACCGCGGGATTCATCTGGCTTGTCCGCGCTGTCAGCCACGGCGTCAGCAAAAGACCCTCCAAATTGCTGATGCCCAGCGCGATTCCCGAAACAGCGAACGCCATACCGATTGTTCCGAACTGCAGAAATCCGAACAAGGCAGTGCCCGCGGCTATGACGACCGCGCCGAGATACGGAATGGCATTCAGGACCGCGGCGGCGGCGCCCCATACCGCGGCATGGTCAAACCCGACCCAGAGGAATGCGAGCCAGGTTGCAACGCCGACGAGCGAGCAGGTAAACAGCTGCACCATCAGGTAGTTCTGGATCTGGCCGGTAATCTTGTCCAGCATCTGGAGTGTGATTTTTCTTTTGCCAAATGTGGCGCCATTGATTCTGACGAGTTTCCGACGGAAATTATCACCGGCGACAATAAGGAAATACGCAAGAAACAGTACAATAACGACCTGACCGCCAAAGGTGGTTGCCCCCATCGTTCCTGCCCAGAGATATTCCTGCAGGTCAAATTTCGGTTTTTCGATTTGAACCCTGGTCACGCCGGCCGGCGCGCGGTTCGGGGTGTTGGATGGCGAATCGCTGGCGGCATTTTCCAGCTCGGTCGTCGCCTTCTGCACCTTCTCCATCGCGCTTTCCGCGGTGCCCCGTTCCTTGCGCAGCAACAAGCGAAACTTTTGGGCGGCTTTGGGCATTGCCTCGATTGTCTCAGAGACCTCATCACTGAGTGAATAAGCCATTGAGCCCAGACCGCCCACGAACCCGAGCAGCAGGATAGCGGCGGCGGCAGCGCGCGGAATACGCCTTTTCTGCATCCAGTTGACCAGGGGCGAAAGCGCGTAACTGATCATGACGCCGAACAACAGCGGAATGAAGAATGCGCGGGCCCAATGCAACGCAAAGATGACGGCAACGACTGCTAGTATCGTAAGCGGAAGGATTATCGCCGTCCGGCCGACGTCGCTTTCCGGCATGGCCACGGGACGGCAGTCTTCGTCTTCAGACGGTGCCCCTTGTCGGGAAGTAGCCGGAATACTGGTCAATTCAGGTCCTGGGATGAAGATAATCCGTTTATGTTCGCGCCATTGCGCGGCGCCACGGCTGTTACGATGGCCGCGCGCCGGCCACATCAGGAGGCGGCGAACCTGATCTTGCGCGCAGCCGCCACCCGGGCGACAGGGTCGGAATCTACGCAGAAAAAATTGGGCCGTGCGCGCGCCATGGGCTGGCGCATCGGTTTCGGGTTCCCCCTGGATAAGATCGTGTTTGAGTGGAACCGCAACCGCAACCGCAACCTGTTCCATTCAAACCTGATGTGCGATTCTGCGTAGAATCCGAAGCTATGGCGTCCGGCAGCCGCTCCTTACGATGCGCATATCGCGTTCTCCATCGGATTTTGCGCGAGCCGCCTTTGCTCGCGCCGATCCGGTCGAAGCGATATGAACACGCCTCTTTTCTGCAAGACACATTCAACCGAATAAGGCCGGAGCAGCACAATGAACAGCATTATCTGGATGGTCGGCGCCGTCGTCATCGTGATCTTCATACTCGGCTTTCTGGGACTGAGATAGATTCCGCCGCATGCCCTGCATCTGTCGCAACCTCGGAGCTTTCGTCGGCCTAGCAGTCTGTCGGATTTGACCTTTTCAAGGCCGCGCAGGTGAAAGCGGGTGAAGCCGAGGATGGATTTGAGGATGCCAAAGACGGGTTCGACAGTTTGTGTGGAACGCCAGAGCTGTCGATCCCGTAACGGGGCGCATGCATCAGCGGGAATTCGACGTCCATCGGCTATCCTGATCCGCCATTTCCCAAGAGACGCGTGACTACCGCAGACAGTTCGTCAATATCAATCGGCTTGCTCAGAATTTCAGCGGCACCAAATTTACGTGCAATATTGAGGAAACCCAACTGCCTGGAGCGCCCGCCGCCGGATATGGCCAGGATCGGTGTCGTCGGTTTGATTTGCAGAATTTCGACAATCGTCTCGACGCCTTCCTTCACCGGCATTATTAAATCGGTCACAACGAGATCGAATTCCCGCTGTTTGAACATGAAAAGACCGACTTCGCCATTCGGCGCGACAAGGACCTCGCATCCCATATCTCCCAGGACGTCAGCAATCGTATCTCGCACCATCGGGTCGTCGTCGATAATCAGCACCATTGGCTGAGCGCCAGTTGGCATGATCATTGCCAGGTCCTTCCATTAATGGGTTATATTTATCGATGACCATAAGCATTTGGCGGGGTTGTCTCTGGAGCGGGATTATGGGCCCTTCCCTGTATTGTTGTGTAGTGGCGAGGAATTTTCTGATTGAACGCCGGCTGCTTGGGCGGTGATTGAGGTGGCTGTCGGATTTGGCCGAATATTGCTGCTTCCACGGCAAACCGGACGTTTTAGAGGATTGTATAATCTTGCTGTTTCTCTGGGTTGCGCCTTACCGTTCCGGAGGTCGTGCAGGCATGGTGATCGACGATGGTACCAATACGCAATTGGTGAACTATCGCAAGTCTTGAGAAATAGCGTTAACAAACAATGAAATTTTGTATCTTTTACCGTTCCTTTGGTCAAATATTGAAGCGCCGGATTATTCTGGAGGAATCGATCAGCGGTCTCCTCGTACCGTGATCGTCAAGGTTTGCTCGCGACCATGGATGGTCGGTCTGACACACTGTCGAGCCAGATCGCGAGATCGGCCCGCATCGTCCGCCAGGACAGGTCGCTCACTCTGAAATCGAGATAGGCCAACGCGCAGGCGAGCGTAATGTCGCCAAGATCGAACCGGCCGGATGGCGGCAAGGGGATTGTCGGCAGGGTCCGGATGAGTGCGCGGTACTGGCGGTCGATCCAATCCTCCCACTGCTTTTCCTGCGGCCGACGTTTCTCGATCACCGAAATGAACGCAGCGTCCATCATGCCGTG
>JBBDQU010000015.1 GCA_040905865.1 Alphaproteobacteria bacterium | reverse complement strand
TCGGGGAGTGTCCCCTTTCTAAGGTGTCCGTCAAACCCGGGGTAGCTCAGGTCTTGTTTTGTGCATAACAAGGTTTCCGATTATTCGATAAATTCAGTGACACCCAAGGGTTTAAGACAAGCACTTCATTTCGCACAAAACAAGACCTGACTCCGCCTGCCGCGCCTGGCTGGCCGATGCAATGGCGGATTACGACGTGCTGCTGACCCCCAGCGCCCCGGACGAGGCGCCCGAGGGCCTGTCCTTCACCGGCGACCCCTGTTTCAACATCCTGGCAAGCTGGACCCATGTCCCGGCGGTCACCTGCCGGTCTATACCGGCCCGAAGGGCCTGCCGATCGGCGTGCAGTTCGTCGGACGGCGCGGCGGCGACATGAACCTGCTGGCGATGGCCAAGGCGGCCCTGCCGGCGCTGAGGGAGGGGTGACCGGTTCGCGCGCAACCGCAGGACGGGGCACCTGTGGCAGGGTCGCTTCGGCTGGCTCGTGCCTATTTCATCAGGAAAGGCGCTCCCGGCGTCAGGCCGCTATCGAAGGGATGAGTCTTTTGGCCGTAGCGGGTCAGGATGCGGCGCACGTAGTTGCGTGTTTCCGTATAGTTCGGTACGCCGCCGACGCGCCTGACCGCCCCTTCGCCGGCATTGTAGCCGGCCAGGGCCAGGCGCAGGTCGCCGCGGAAATAGGAGAGCAGCCAGCGCAGGTAGGCCATGCCGCCGCGCAGGTTCTGCTCCGCGTCGCGACTATTCCTGACTCCGAAGCGGCGCGCCGTTGCCGGGATCAGCTGCATCAGGCCGACGGCGCCCCTGGACGAGACTGCGTCCGTGCTGAACGCCGATTCCGTTTCGATTACCGCCAGCACCAGTTTCGGCGCGAGGCCGTAACGCGGCGCCAGTCGATGCACCAAAGCGATAATTTCGTCGGGCGGGCGCACTGCTGCGCCCTTCCCCGGAACGCGGAAGACGGCGGGCTCCGCGCCGAGCCGAGGTTCCGGTGGCCCGGGTAGAAAGGCGATCTGTCCGTCATCGCGCCGGATCACCGTGCCACGGCGCCAGGTTGACGTTCCCGGCAGCGCCTTCACGACCGGCGTGGGCGGCAATGCTGCAAATCCGGCATGCTCTCCGGTCGCCGCCGCCGGCGTTGCGTTACTCAAATACACCAGCGCTCCCACCCCTGACAGCGCAGGGACAACCAGACGTGCAATACCTGTCACCACCGTTGCGGCCTCCCCTTTTTCTGTGAACTGAGATGATTCCCTTTTGGTCTCTTTCCGGCGGGTTTGCCGCCATACCTGATGGAGGTAACGACGCGCAGCGCTTCTTGTTCCAAAATTCGACGAGGCAGGTCCCTGCCCATCAAGACGCCTGCCGTTGTCTCCAAACTTCCGGACGGAACCGGAATAGGCGCGGTCCGTCGATAATGCCTGCGCGGGATTCGGCAGGAAGGGAAGAAAGGGCGGCGCGCTGGTATTGGCCTCGAACTGGCGGCTGTTCGCATCGTCGTTTTCGTTTACTTCGCATCATCGTTTTCGTTTACAAAGAGGGTGTGTCCGTTGTCGCGCCAGGGCGGGATGAAGCGGCGGACCGGTACGGCGGAACAGATCGGCAACGCCGGAGACTTCCGGCCGGCCACGAAAATGACGCTGGAACCGGCGCCGACCTTTTGAAAGACTGCGATCTGTCATGGAATCCGGCGACTTCTTTGGGCTTTCCGCCTATCACATCCTGATGGCCGCCACGGGCGCCGCCATCTTTTCCGCCTATTGGCTGCCGCGCCTGGTGATCCCGCGCGCCGTCTCGTCCCCGGCGCTCCTGATGATCGTGGGGCTGGTCACCTATATCTTCCTGCCGGGGATGGACGCGCTCGATCCCACCGCTTCGCCGCTCCTGTGGGAGATGCTCAGCGAGATCGTGCTGATCGTCGTCCTGTTCGCGACCGGCCTTCGCATCGACAACCTCGGCGACTATCGCCTCTGGTCGCCCACGCTGCGCCTTCTGCTGATCGCGATGCCCCTCACCGTCGCGGCCGTCGGCGGCCTCGCCTGGGGACTGGCCGGGATGACGGTGGCCGGGGCCGTGCTGCTCGGCGCGGTGCTCGCGCCGACCGACCCGGTGCTGGCCGGCGATGTGCAGGTCGGCCCGCCGCAGGAAAGCAACGAACATCCGGTGCGTTTCACCCTCACCGCGGAAGCGGGCCTGAATGACGGGCTCGCCTTTCCCTTCGTCCATCTCGGCCTGCTGATCGCGGCATACGGCGCCGATCCGTCTGTCTGGCTGGCCGAGTGGCTCTGGCGCGATGTTCTCTATCGGATCGCCGTCGGGGCGGGCCTCGGCGCCGCGGTGGGCTGGCTTCTGGGGGTCACGCTTTTCTCGACATGGGGCAGCCGCGCCATCGGGAAAAGCGGGCCGGGCGTGATCGCCCTGGCGGCGGTGCTGCTTTGCTACGGGATCGTCGAACTGGCCGAGGGCTACGGCTTCATCGGCGCCTTTACAGCGGGGCTCGCCTGCCGCCGGGTCCAGAAGCAGCATCGCTTTCATCGCCGCCTGTTCGATTTCAGCGAATCCATCGAACACGCCCTGACGGCGATCCTGCTGGTCCTCGTCGGAAGCACGTTGCCGGCGTTGTGGCCGGCGCTCGACTGGCGCCACTCGGTGATCGGATTCAGCCTGCTGCTGGTCATCCGCCCCCTGGTCGGCTGGCTGTCGCTGATGGGAACCGGCCTTGTATCCGGAGACCGCTGGATCGTCGGCTTTTTCGGTGTGCGCGGCGTCGGCTCAATCTACTACATCGCCTATGCGTCGGGCCATGTGGAGCTGATCAACGAACGACCGATCTGGGCGCTTGTCGCCTTCACGATATTCGCCTCGGCGGTGATCCATGGCACGACGGGTTTTCTGCTCGACCGGTTCGTGTCGAAGCAGCAATCATGATCTGATCTACTCGAACAGGTGCCGCTTTTCCGAATCCGGCGCCGGTTCGCTGCTGCTGTCATTGTCGGGGTCGAGTTCGACCGGGGTGCCGAAGGCGAGGTTGTGGGCCAGCTTGTCGAGCCGCCGGCCGATCTTCTCCATCTCGTCCTGCATGCTCACCAGGTTCACCTCGAGGATCATGAGTTTCTCGTGGTTGTCGCCGATGGCGTCGTCCTGGCGGCTGGCGTGTTTCAGGGTCTGGCGGATCTGGCGGCGCACCTCCGCCAGGTCCCGGTGCACCACGTCCAGCACCTCCTGTTTGGCGGCGCGGATCTGGATCCAGAAGTAGACGCCGAGCGCGATCAGCCCGGCCATGTTGACGAGGATAAGGGTATCGCTGAATGCCATCGCCGCGGTTCCGCGTAGGGTCTGTGACGGCGTCAGTATAACACGATTCACGACAACACGATTCAACCGGCGCTGACCGGACCGGATTCCTGCCCCCCGGATGCGCGAAAGGGTGACGGCGGCGCGGCGGTATCGCACAATGCATCCCCGTCCCGCCCGCAAGGAGCCCCGCCATGACCCTGAAGACCGCCGACGCCACGATCCATTTCGCCCATTCCGCCTATCAGCTTTCCGCCCTGTTCGAGAAGCGCAACACGGGGATCCGGCATTTCCAGACCTGGACGCCGGAAGACACGCGGGCGCGGATGGGCGAGGCCGAAATCCTCGTCATCTCCGGCGTCTGGAAGAACGACATGCTGCCCGGCGCGGACCGGCTGCGCTTCATCCAGGTCTGCGGCGCGGGCTACGACCAGTTCGACCAGGAGGCCCTGCGCGCGAAATCCGTGCGGCTGGCCAATGGCAGCGGCGTGAACGTCAACGCGGTCAGCGACCACGCCATGGCCCTCACCCTGGCGCTGACCCGGCAGATCCACACCGGGCGCGACAACCAGCACCGGGCGCACTGGCGCGGCATGATCTCCGACCTGACGAAGCGCGAGGACGAACTGCCCGGCAAGACCATGCTGATCTTCGGCCTGGGCAAGATCGGCGGCAGGCTGGCGCGGCTGGCGAAAGCCTTCGACATGCATGTGATCGGGCTGAAGCGGGATATATCCGCGCCGGTCGAGCATGTGGACGAACTGCACCCGTCCCTGGCGCTGCAGGCGCTGCTGCCGCGCGCCGACGTGGTGGCGCTCACCTGCCCGCTGACCCCGGAAACCCGCAACGTGATCGACGGCGCCGCGCTGGCGGCGATGAAGCCCTCGGCCTGGCTGATCAATGTCGCAAGAGGCGGCTGCGTCGACGAGGCGGCGCTGATCGATGCGATGCAACGCAACGCCATCGCCGGCGCGGGCATCGACGTGACCGCCGCCGAGCCGCTCGCAGCGGATTCCCCGCTCTGGGGACTGGAAAACGTCATGCTCACCCCGCATACGGGCGGCGAGACCCGGCAGTACGAGGACAATGTCATCGACATCCTGCTCGAAAACCTCGACCGCCTGTCGAAGGGCCGGGAACCGCTGCATAATCAGGTGGTCTGAGGCGGCGCGGCCGATCCGGGCCGCTCCTGGTTCCCGGACTGGATAGGCGGGCGAATCTCTGAAATATTGTATTGCGTTTCGCATTGGTCCCGTGAGTGAACGGAATGAACAGCACCGGCCAGGATGACATTGGCACCATTCGACGGATCAAGCGCGCGATCTTCCTGAGGCGCAAATCCCTGGGCCAGACATTGCGCTATTCGCGCGGCCAGCCGGAGGCAAAGCGGATCGTGTATGTCGCGGGGTGCCAGAGATCCGGGACGAATCTCGTTCTGAACATGCTGGAACAGAGCGATCTTACCGACGTCTATCATGAAACCGATTCGCGTTCCTTTGACACTTACGCGCTCCGACCCGAGAGTGTCATAGATGCCCTGATTGCGAAATCGCGCCCGCCATTCTTCGTTATCAAATGCCTTCTGGAATCCGACCGCCTGACGGAGTTTCTTGACCGTTTCGAGGATGCACGCGGGCTTTTCGTATACCGGCACTTCAACGATGTTGTCCGCTCAATCGTGGCAAGCTGGCCAAACGGGCGTAATCGCATCGACCAAATCGTCGCCAACCCCGCCGACGGCAAATGGCGGACGGACGGTATTTCCGAGGGTACACTGGCGCGGGTCCGGGCGCTCTACCGACCGGACCTGAACAATTTTTCGGCGAATGCCCTGTTCTGGTTCATTCGCAATAGCCTGTTCTTTGAAAAGCAATTCGACCGCGACCCGCGCGTGATGCTGTTACGGTTCGACAATCTGGTCGATGAGAATGCGGCAACCGTCAGACGTATCGCCGGCTTCCTCGATCTGCCGGCCACGCCCCGCATGATCGCACTGCCAAACCGGGGCCGGGTGCGCAAAAGGCAGGAACTCGATATCGACCCGGCAATCCGCGAGGCCTGCACCGCATTACTGGATCGACTCGACGCAGAGTGGCAAGCGAAAACAGACCTCACCCTCACCTAGAATCGCGCGGCGTTCGGCACCCGCCGGATATCCGTCACCGTTCCCCGAATCAGTCGCGGTCAGCGTATTCCGGCAGGTCGTCGCGTTTCGTGGACGCCAGTTCCGCCAGTTCGTCCTCGGTCATGCTCTCATACATGTCCTGCGCGGTGCCCCGCAGTTCGGAAACCTTCGCCTCGCCGCGCTTTGCGGACAGCGCCGCGCCGGCGGCCTTCTGCTGCGCTTTCGATTTTGCTGGCATGATTGCTCGTTCTCCCGTCACAAAGAGCGCCCGTCCGGCGCCGCGGTCCGTACGCGGGGCCGGGCGGGCATCCGGTTGGCCGATTTCATACGGTCCAGTACGGCGGCACGCCGTAGTAGTCGTAGATGCGCCGGCCGCCTTCGGGCGACCAGTCGTAATCGTCGTAATTGGTGTAATTCGGCGCGCCCTTCACCTGCTCCTCGGTGACGTCCGCGCGATAGCCGCCCAGTTCCGTGTCATAATGCAGCTTGGCCCATGGCAGTGGATAGCGCTCCTCGCCGATGCCCAGGAAGCCGCCGAAGCTCAATTCCGCGTAGGACACCCGGCCGCCGCGCTTCTCCAGCACCAGCCGCTCGATCTTGCCGATCTCGTCCCCGTCGTTGCTGTAAACCCTGGTGCCCTCAACCTTGTCGCTGGCGATGAGGTCGTGCGTTTCGCGAATGTCTTCATCCAGCATCTCGTTCCTCCATCTCGTTCATTGTTGGCAGATACATGGTTAACGCGGACGCGGCGGCGAAGGTTTCGCGGGGGCGGCGCGAAATGTGGTGTCAAAGAAGTGTCCGTGCGCCGGGACGCCATGCGGCCGTGCCGCCGGTCAACAGGGGCCGGTCACCGCGAGGCGCACCGGCGCCACTCCGTCCTGCTCGAAACCCAGTTCGCGCGCCGCCTGCCGCGAAACATCGACGATCCGGCCCTCGACAAAGGGGCCCCGGTCCGTCACCGTCAGCACGACCGACCGGCCGGTGCCCGCATGCGTCACCCGGATCCTGGTGCCGAACGGCAGGGTGCGGTGGGCGGCGGTCATTCCGTTCATGTCGAAGGCCGCGCCGCTGGCCGTGCGGCGGCCGTGGTGCGTCTCGCCGTACCATGAGGCCGCGCCCTGCTCCACCGGGCGCCGCGCGGCGGCGCAACGCGGTTCCGGCGGCGTTTCGGGGGCGGCCTGTTGTTCGGGCGCTGCGGGAATCCGCTGTTCCACGGGCTCGACCCGCGCGCACCCCGATGCGGCAAGGAGCGCCAGCACGGCGCACCACAAGGCCCGAACGCCTCTCGAAGGAAACCTGTTTCGAACCGGCATGTCGTCGCTATCGCCCCATCCGCCTCGCCGCGCCTGCATCGCCCTGACCGTTGCGCAGCGGCGGCCCGATGGCGGATGAACGCGAATGCGGCGGGGACGGTTCCCCTTAAAAAACAATGCGCTGTAACACGGTTATCTGCCTCAGTCGAAAAAACCATGAATGACAGGCAGCAGCGTGTGCAGCGACGCCTTTACAACAACGACGCCGGTCACGAACGCAAAAACGGATACCGCCAGACCGGCGGCAATCGCGGCGCCGTCCCTTTCAAGCATGCCCAAAGCCAGGAAAATCACCGCGATTGCCGGCGGCATGTTGCTGAACGGCAACGGCAGCATGATGACGCAGGCAAGCCCGAGAATAACGACCCCCGTCACATTCGGCAGGGGCGGTACGGTCAGGGCGGGCCACCGCGGCCGCACGAATTTCTCAACCCGCTCGATCCAGGGAACAACCCTTTCAATCACCTGTATGACTTTCGCGGTGTGAAGCGCCCGCCGCCGGATAAATCCGGGAAGAACCGGCGCCTCAAAGCCCAACAGCAACTGAATTGCCGGTATGATCATCGCCAGCCCGCCGAACAGGGACATCCCGGGCACGATACCAACGCCGGCAAGCAGGATGAACAACCCGCCATACGACCGCCGGCCCAGCTTGTTCACGATCGCGTCGACCGATATCGTTTCGGTGTGGATATCGTGTGAAATGCTTCTGATCAGATCCGATGTCTTCGCGGGCCCCGCATCGTGACAAACATTATCCGGCACAGCCGTTTTATCTCCAAACACCCTGTTTTGAGCTCACGTCACATGGCGACGCGAGTTCGCACTCGTCAAGCGATCTTTATCATGGCGGGGAATGAAAATTACGGGATCCCGGTTACGGCGCAAGCCGCGCCGCCTGTCGCTGCATGCAGACGGCGCGCCCGCCTATTCGTCGTACCAGCGCGGCAGGTCCGGCATGGTCCAGCTCGTCGCCGGCCGGGCATTACCGTCGATCCTGCGCGAATCGTCTTCGGAGGCCCAACGCAGCAGGTCGTGCCCGATCCACAGCATCGACCATTCGTCGCGATTCCATCTGTCTTCGCGGCTGACATGAAAATCATGCGTGTTGGAGGTGAACTTCGCAGATAGACGGATTACAGCGTTGAGGAACCTGAGGTGTTCTTTGTCGCCACGCCGATAGCCGCCATCCAGGCTGCCCCCCCTGAAGCTCGTTTTAGGTCCGGAGTGCGGAAAACCACCGGAAACATATCGAAACCCGAGTCTCGGTGGATTCGTGATCGTGTAGACGCCCTCTCTGTTCGGTCCGCGCCAAACCGGTTTCCAGCGATCAGGCTCGATCCAGCCTCTCACTATGAATCCGTCGGCCAGGGAATCATAATACTCGATTTCCAGTTCGTTCGTGCCACGTTTACGAACGCGCCCTTCACTCGTGTTCATTTTCCAATAATCGTTTCTCAGGAATCGCATTCGTGGAAATTTCTCCACAAGCGCCCGACTGAATGCCCGCTCATCGCGCTCGTTCAATGCGATGAGTCGGAAACGAAAGAGGGTGTCTCCACGTATCATGCAACAATGTTAGAACAAAACGGAAACTTATGCAATAATTAGTCAGTCAGCTAATTGTGCTTCTTGGGGTCAAATCTGTACCAGATTTTATTCTTCGCATTGTATTCACGTAGATCGACGTCGGGTTTGGGTTCGTTAAGTTCCTTTAAGATGGGAATGATAAATTTGCGAAATGCTTTTCGGTCGATTCTTTTCCCGGGCGGTGCCTTTGGCACAGTCACGAGAAGATCGCCGGTTTCACCATTAATCGTTATGCGTACTGCACCGCCGTCTTCGCGTATGGTCGGAGAGCCGTCTGCCCGGGTATCGACAGTGTTGATGTATAATTTTCGACCGGTTTTTTTGCTCTCATACGCGAGATCGGGGTAGGAACCTCCAACCCTGCCGCGGTCCCTCGGTTTCATGTAATTCTGCGGCATCTGGTTGCCCTTGCTATCTTTCGCCCCTGCCCAATGCTTAATGTCCTCCCCCATCTCCAATTCGATGACGGCATCATCGATTTCCTCGCGCAAATCTACCTCGCCCAATTGAGTTTCGGCGCTCCCTCGACGGCTTTCATAGAAATTTCTGACAAACAGATCGGACTGATCGGGGAAAATGGTCACGGTGTCTTCCGGACGTAGCCCCGGCGGGATCGGAGTGACCAGGACGCTGCCCTCTACCTTGTCGGCCGGTGTCTCATATCTCCCGCCGTCCAGACCTTCGGGCGGATCGCTCGGGAAGGGCGGCGTCGGCGGTAGCGGATCGGTCATGACGCGCGGTGACAGCGCATCCCTTGGCGCGCCGTCGCGGGTTTCCGGTAGACCCGGGACCTTGCCTGCAGGTGGCGGCAACAATTGCAACGCGCGATAGGCAGCGATTGCAGGCGGCAAAAATCGTGTAAGGAGGGCAGCTGCCGGAATGGCCAGCGGCGCGACGGCGACGTCCGTTTCCTCTTCCGGGCGGCGTGTACCGGGGCGGTCATCCAGTATTTCCCGGTCCTCGGGCGACAGATCGCTGAATGGGATCGTCGCCCGCCCGCGATCCGGGCGGTTCGCGCGTCTTCCGGCCTGCAGGATGCGGTCGCGCGCGACCGACGTCAGCGGCCGGCCGTCGCGGCCGGTCCAGACGCCGCGGTCGAGACGGCCCATCGGGTCGGGCGTGTATTCGTAACCGGCCTGGCGCAGAAGTGTGTCGCCGGCGTCGAAATCTTCTCCCTCCGGAAGGGAGACGGGGGGTTGGCGCGGGCGCTTCGGGTTCTTTTCGACATCACCGCGATTTGCGGTTTGGGATTCAAGGCGGTTGCGGCGGCGGATTTCGGCCGCCGGTCGGATTCGTTTCGACATGTCAGGCGTTCTCCATAAAAAATACGCCGCGACGGCCGAATCCCGAAGGACGCAGCCGTGCGGCGTTGATGATTTTGGATTTTTCTGAAATTCAGCCCGGCGGCGCCGCTGACGCGCGACAATAGCCCGGCCAATAATCGCCAGAGGCCCATTACGCCGGCTGATTATTGCAATCTAGAGAAAAAATTAGGCATAGTCAAGCAAAATAAGAATTTATTCGTATTTAAGCGATATTGACTAATTACCCTTATTAGTATATAATTCCTGTTTTCTCTTTTTAACGGAGATCGGGAATATGAGCAGGCCGAATGAGCGGCATGAATTGTTCTGCCGGGAATATGTCCGCCGGCCGGTCGGCAGCGCCGCCGCCATCGCGGCGGGGTACGAAGCGGATAATGCGGCGGGGCAGGCCTGCCGGTTGCTGGCGCGGCCGGCTATCCAGGCGCGGATCGCGGCCCGGCAGGTGGCGGATTCCAACGCGGTGCTGGCGCGGCTGCAATCCATCTACGAGCTGGCGCTGGAGCAGAATCAGTTGAACACCGCGCTGCGCGCCGTGGCGATGCAGCTGAAGGTCTCCGAGACAATCCCGGCGTGGCGGAAGGCGGCCCGCCCGGCACCCGCTGCTGCAACACCGGATATCGACGCGATGCTGGCGGCGCTGGAGGCGAGCCTGCCGCCGGAGGTCACGGCGTTCGGCGGAGCCCCGGCCATGCCCGCCGCGCCATCCCCGGCCCGTCCGCCCGCGCCGGATGCCGCCCGCGCGCGGGAAATGCCGCCCGGCATGGCCCCCGGATTGCCAATAAAAGCCAACAAAAGCCGATCATTTGAAACTTTTCCGTCGGTGCGGGACCCGTTGCCCTTCCCGCCGGACACCCTGACCGCGCGCGTCACCCTGCCCGGCGGGTAACGCGGCGAAAGCGCGGCGTGATGTTAACAAATGTTAAGCGATGTTAATCGCCGCAATATTTTTCCGGCGGCGGCGAGTCATCCGGCGCACGCCGCGACGGGCCCGCGCCAGGGCCCCGAACTCAGGTTAACGCTGTTTACGTGTTTCCGTTGGCGTGATTC